>CBFHVP010000102.1:0-5993 GCA_965659315.1 uncultured Porticoccaceae bacterium
ATGGATTTGCCCTACTTGTTGGCAATTCAACTTGATTCCTATAAAAATTTTACGCAGGCAGGTGTTTCGGTCGAAGATCGAATGAATACCGGCCTGCATGCCGCACTGAACTCGATCTTCCCGATCGTCGGATACTCCGGTCACGCGGCCCTTGAGTACGTCGATTATGTGCTAGGCAAGCCCGCTTTTGATGTTGAAGAGTGTAAGCTGCGTGGTGTTACATTCTCAGTACCGCTGAGAGTTCGCGTTCGTCTGGTTATTTACGATAAAGAGTCAACTAACAAAGCGATCAAAGATATCCGCGAGCAGGAAGTCTATCTCGGTGAGATTCCGCTGATGACCGATAATGGTACTTTTATCATTAACGGTACCGAGCGCGTGATCGTATCGCAGTTACACCGATCACCTGGTGTTATTTTTGATCATGACAAAGGTAAAACACATAGCTCAGGCAAGCTGTTGTATACCGCGCGAGTGATTCCATATCGCGGATCTTGGTTGGATTTCGAATTTGACCCTAAAGATTTACTTTATGTGCGCATTGATCGACGCCGTAAATTGCCCGCAACGATCCTGTTGCGCGCGCTGGGATATAACTCAGAGGAAATTCTTGATCGTTTCTTTGATACCAGTATTTTCCACTATAAAAAGGAAGTATTTACCCTAGAGCTTGATCCAGAGCGTCTACGTGGTGAGATTGCCGCATTCGATATTATTGATAAAAAAGGCGGTGTTATCGTCGCCAAAGGCCGACGAATCACTGCAAGACATATTCGTGAGCTAGAGAAAGGTAAGGTCACTAGTCTGCAGGTAACTCAGGAGTATATGGTTGGTCGCGCCTTGGCGAAAGATATCGCCGACCCCAAGACTGGCGAATTGCTGTTGGAGTGTAATACCGAGATCACCGAAGAGAATTTAGCGTTGATGATCGAGGCCGGTATCACTGATATTGAGACGTTGTACACCAACGACCTTGATTGCGGGCCCTTTATCTCCGACACCTTGCGTGCTGACCCATCGCGCACGCAGTTGGAGGCGCTGGTTGAAATCTACCGTATGATGCGTCCCGGAGAGCCGCCGACTAAAGAGTCTGCGGAGAATTTGTTCTACAACTTGTTCTTTAATTTGGAGCGTTATGATCTCTCCTCTGTCGGTCGAATGAAATTCAACCGCCGCTTGGGTAGAGATGAAGAGCAGGGCGCCGGTGTGCTCTATGATGAGCGTTATTTCTCAATGCAGAAGACCGATGAAGCGAAAGAGTTACAAGAGCAATTTGGCGCTACTTCCGATATTGCGGATGTTATGCAGACGCTTATCAATATTCGCAACGGTAAAGGCTCGGTCGATGATATCGACCATTTGGGTAACCGACGTATTCGCTCAGTGGGTGAAATGGCAGAAAACCAGTTCCGTGTTGGTCTAGTTCGCGTTGAGCGCGCGGTGAAAGAGCGTCTGGGTGTTGCAGAATCCGAAGAGCTAATGCCGCAGGATCTGGTCAATGCCAAGCCTGTGGCTGCAGCCATGAAAGAGTTCTTTGGCTCAAGCCAGCTCTCGCAGTTTATGGATCAAAATAATCCGCTGTCGGAAGTGACTCACAAGCGACGTGTCTCGGCCCTTGGGCCGGGTGGTCTGACTCGTGAGCGCGCTGGTTTTGAAGTTCGCGACGTGCATCCCACGCATTACGGTCGAGTCTGTCCGATTGAAACACCTGAAGGCCCGAATATTGGTCTAATCAATTCATTGGCAACCTATGCTCGCACCAATAATTACGGTTTTATTGAAACACCCTATCGTAAAGTGATCGACGGCAAGGTGACTTCAGAGATCGAATATTTGTCGGCTATTAATGAGGCACAGTTCGTTATTGCGCAGGCCTCTGCTGAGCTGAACAGCAAAGATGAATTTGCAGAAGATATGGTTGCTGTGCGTCATTTGAATGAGTTCACCGTAAAGGCGCCAGAAGAAATCGATTATATGGACGTGTCACCACGTCAGGTGGTTTCTGTGGCTGCGTCGTTGATTCCGTTCCTAGAACACGATGATGCTAACCGAGCACTGATGGGTTCAAACATGCAGCGTCAAGCAGTCCCAACATTGCGTGCTGAAGCACCTTTAGTTGGCACAGGCATTGAGCGTACTGTTGCCAGTGATTCTGGTGTTTGTGAGGTGGCCAAGCGAGGCGGCGTGATCGAAAGCGTCGATGCCGGTCGTATTGTGGTTCGAGTGAACGATTCTGAGGTTGAAGCCGGTGAAGCTGGTGTCGATATTTACAATCTAACCAAGTACACCAGATCTAATCAGAATACTTGTATCAATCAGCGCCCCATTGTTAAACAGGGTGATCAGGTTCTGCGCGGCGATGTTTTGGCCGATGGTCCGTCGGTTGATCTAGGTGAACTGGCGCTAGGGCAGAATATGCGTATCGCATTTATGCCTTGGAATGGTTACAACTTCGAAGATTCGATTCTAATCTCTGAGCGTGTGGTACAAGAAGATCGTTTCACTACCATTCATATTCAAGAACTAACTTGCGTTGCTCGAGATACCAAGCTGGGCTCGGAAGAAATTACTGCGGATATTCCCAACGTCGGTGAAGTGGCACTATCGCGCCTCGATGAGTCAGGTATTGTGCATATTGGTGCAGAGGTTTCGGCCGGTGATATTCTGGTTGGTAAGGTAACGCCCAAGGGTGAAACCCAGCTAACACCGGAAGAAAAACTTCTACGTGCTATTTTTGGCGAAAAAGCCTCTGATGTAAAAGATACTTCTTTGCGTGTTGGTAGCAGCATTAAAGGTACGGTTATTAACGTTCAGGTGTTTACCCGAGATGGTCTCGATAAAGACCAGCGCTCTCTGGATATCGAGAAAGCTGAGTTGGACCAGTATCGCAAAGATCTTAATGATGAATATCGCATTGTCGAAAATGCCACATTAGGGCGTTTGTTCAGTGCCTTGGTGGGCGGCAAAGTGGTTAAAGCCGCTGGCCTTAAGAAGGGTGCAGAGCTTACTGCTGATGCTGTTGCTGAGTACAGTGCTGAAGATTGGTTTGCGATTCGTATGGATAAATCGGATCTTAATGACCAGATTGCCGCAGCAGAAGCACAGTTGGCTGAGCGTCGAGTAGATCTTGATGAACGTTTTGAAGAGAAACGCGGTAAGTTGCAGAGTGGCGATGATCTTGCGCCAGGCGTATTGAAAACAGTTAAGGTTTATCTTGCTGTTAAGCGTCGCATCCAACCCGGTGATAAGATGGCCGGTCGTCACGGAAACAAAGGTGTTATCTCGGTTATCAAGCCCGTAGAAGATATGCCTTACGATGAAAACGGTGACACTGTCGATATCGTGCTTAACCCGCTGGGCGTTCCTTCGCGAATGAACGTAGGTCAGGTACTTGAAACGCACATGGGTATGGCGGCCAAAGGTCTCGGTGTCAAAATTGATGCCATGATCAAAGCGCAGTCAAAAGCCGCTGAAATTCGCAAGTTCCTACAGGAAATTTATGACGTTGGCGATACTGTCTATGGCACTGATCTGAAAGAACTAAGTGATGCTGAAGTGCTCGAATTGGCTTCCAACCTGCGTAAGGGTGTACCAATTGCGACGCCAGTATTTGATGGGGCTCACGAAGTTGAGCTCAAGAAGATGCTGACATTGGCAGGCTTATCCGACACTGGTCAAACAGTGCTCTACGATGGGCGTAGTGGTGATAAATTTGATCGTCCAGTGACCGTTGGTTACATGTATATGCTTAAACTAAACCACTTGGTTGATGACAAGATGCATGCTCGTTCAACCGGTTCTTATAGCTTGGTTACTCAGCAGCCGCTGGGTGGTAAAGCGCAGTTTGGTGGGCAGCGATTCGGAGAGATGGAAGTATGGGCGTTGGAGGCATATGGTGCCGCTTACACCTTGCAGGAAATGCTTACCGTCAAATCTGATGATGTTGCTGGTCGAACTAAGATGTATAAGAACATCGTCGACGGCGATCACCGAATGGAACCTGGCATGCCAGAGTCATTCAATGTATTGGTCAAAGAGGTTCGCTCTCTTGGTATCAATATGGAATTGGAAAACGAATAAGCGCGGTATTGCTTACTGATGGCCGAGTGCACTCTGTGCCTCGGCAAACCCAGTTACTGGAGGAAAAGCCTTGAAGGATTTAGTCAACCTACTCAAGCAGCAAGAGCAAAATACAGAATTCGATAATATTCGAATTGGTCTCGCCTCACCGGAAATGATCCGTTCTTGGTCATTCGGAGAGGTTAAAAAACCTGAGACGATTAACTATCGTACTTTTAAGCCAGAGCGTGAGGGTCTGTTCTGCGCTAAAATTTTTGGCCCAGTAAAAGACTACGAATGTCTTTGTGGTAAGTACAAGCGCATGAAGCACCGAGGTATTGTGTGTGAGAAATGCGGTGTTGAGGTAACACTCACAAAAGTACGTCGTGAGCGCATGGGTCATATAGAATTGGCCTGCCCTGTCGCCCATATTTGGTTTCTAAAATCACTGCCATCACGCATCGGCTTAATGCTAGATATGACCTTGCGTGAAATCGAGCGGGTGCTCTATTTTGAATCCTATGTGGTAACTGATCCGGGTATGACCACCTTGGAAAAAGGCCAACTGCTGACTGATGAAGAATACTTTGAATCGCTGGAAGAGTTTGGTGATGAATTCAGCGCTACCATGGGTGCCGAAGCTATTCAGGCATTGCTAAAAGAGATTAGCCTCGAAGATGAGATTGCGGATATTCGTGAAGAAATCCCCAATACTAAATCTGAAACCAAGATTAAGAAATTCTCTAAGCGCCTTAAGCTTTTAGAAGCATTCCACGGATCTGGCAATAAGCCAGAGTGGATGGTGTTAGAAGCGCTTCCAGTTCTACCACCAGATCTGCGTCCTTTGGTGCCACTTGATGGTGGCCGTTTCGCTACCTCAGATCTGAACGATTTGTATCGTCGGGTAATTAACCGAAATAATCGTCTTAAGCGTCTATTAGAGCTCAGTGCGCCGGATATTATTGTGCGCAACGAAAAGCGTATGTTGCAGGAATCTGTCGATGCACTGTTGGACAACGGCCGTCGTGGTCGTGCGATTACCGGATCTAATAAGCGCCCATTAAAGTCGCTTGCCGATATGATCAAAGGCAAGCAGGGTCGTTTCCGCCAGAACTTGCTGGGTAAGCGTGTAGATTACTCAGGCCGTTCGGTGATCGTAGTAGGCCCTACGCTTAAACTGCATCAATGTGGTCTACCTAAGCGTATGGCGCTGGAATTATTTAAGCCCTTTATCTTCAGCAAGCTTGAATTGCGTGGCTTGGCCACGACTATTAAAGCAGCCAAGAAAATGGTTGAGCGTGAAGAGGCCGTGGTATGGGATATTCTCGATGAAGTCATTCGTGAACATCCAGTGTTACTTAACCGTGCACCTACGCTCCACCGTCTCGGTATTCAGGCATTTGAGCCAGTACTAATTGAAGGTAAAGCGATCCAACTGCATCCATTAGTTTGCGCGCCTTATAACGCTGACTTTGATGGTGATCAGATGGCAGTGCACGTGCCACTGACCATTGAAGCGCAGATGGAATCTCGCGCGTTAATGATGTCGACCAATAATATTTTATCGCCAGCATCAGGCGAGCCGATTATTGTGCCTTCGCAGGACGTGGTCTTGGGCCTCTACTATATGACTCGCCACAAAGTTAATGCGCGCGGTGAAGGTATGATTTTCGCCGATGTTCGCGAGGTATCTCGTGCTTATTACAGTGGCAGCGTGGAGCTACAGGCGCGCATAAAAGTCCGCATCAACGAAGTGCTGGTCGATGAAGTGTCGGGTGAGCGCACTGAAGATCGTCGTATTGTTGAGACCACTATTGGCCGCGCGTTGCTATGGGAAATTGTTCCTGAAGGGCTACCGTTTGAGCTGGTAAATCTGCCAATGGTCAAGAAAGCCATCTCGACCATTATTAACGAGTGCTATCGTCGTGTCGGTC
>CBFHVP010000103.1:0-5827 GCA_965659315.1 uncultured Porticoccaceae bacterium
ATGCCGCATTTGCACAACAATATGGTGATCTGGGGCCTGTCTATGGGCATCAGTGGCGCAACTTCGAGGGCGTCGATCAGTTGGCCCAGCTAGTGGATGATATCAAGGCTAATCCAGATTCGCGCAGGTTGCTGGTCTCGGCTTGGAATCCAAAAGATATTCCAGTGATGGTGAAATCAGGGCTACCCCCCTGCCATAGTCTATTTCAGTTTTATGTCACCGAGGGCCGTCTATCCTGTCAGCTCTATCAGCGCAGTGCCGACGTATTTTTGGGTGTGCCGTTTAACATCGCCTCTTACTCAATTTTAACGCTGATGATTGCGCAGGTGACTGGCCTTAAGCCGGGAGATTTTGTGCATACCTTTGGTGATGCGCACCTCTACAGTAATCATATGGAGCAAGTTGAAGAGCAGCTTTCCCGCAGTACCTTCGATCTCCCGACGCTAGCGATAAATCCACAGGTGAATAATCTCTTCGATTTTGTTTATGAAGATTTTGAGCTACTGAACTATCAATCTCATGGCCCGATTTCGGCGCCTGTGGCGGTCTAACTAATGAAGCTCTGTCTTATCGTAGCAGTGAGCCGCAACGGTGTTATCGGTCGCGATAATCAGTTGCCCTGGCATTTACCTGAAGACCTTAAGTTTTTCAAATCAGTAACTATGGGAAAACCTATACTGATGGGGCGCAAAACCTTTGAAAGTATTGGCCGCCCGCTGCCGGGCAGAACCAATATCGTCATTAGCAGAGATCCACAGTGGCACAGTGCGGGAGTAGAAGTTGCCCAGTCGCTGGAGGCCGCATTGCAGCAAGGCAGAGAGGCTTGTCATGCAGCGGGCGCAGAGGAAATTATGGTGATAGGCGGCGAGCAAATTTATCGTATGGCACTGCCCCTAGCGGACCGACTATATTTGACTCAAGTAGACGCAGAGATAGAGGGAGATGCTTATTTTCCGGTTGTGGATTTTGATGATTGGCAACAGGTAAGTGAAGCGTTACCTGAAGCTTATGATGATCATTCGTATAGGTTTCTCACTCTAGACCGCAGATAGTTGACATGAGTCTCAAAACGGGTTCGCAGTGCCTGATGTGTTACATAAGGTAACAACCGCGAAACTTATCAGTTTATATGCCTTCAATTCATCATCGCCAAATTGATTCTTCATCTCCAGACTGTTACAAAGATGCCCCGAAACAAAGCATGTCAGATCCTCAAGAACACATTTGTTGACTTCAGGCAGTGACACATTATTAAACCGGTAGACCCAAATTGAGGGAACTATGAATAAGCAACCACTAAAAGTATTGGCTCTTGTTGCCGCTCTTACTGGTGGTCTGACTGTTGGTGCAGTTCAGGCTTCAGAAGTAAGTGATGTGCTCAAGGCTGGTGCCGTCAAGGTCCAGAACGCCAAATCCGCGCAAACCAAAGTTGACCGTATTGCTGATCAAACCGATGGTCTTTTGCAAGAATTTAAACAGGTCAACAAGCAGATCGAATCTCTACGAGTGTATAACTCTCAGCTAGAGCGTCAGATTGTTAGCCAAAAGCAAATGATGGTCGAACTACGTCAGTCGATAGAGAACGCCACTATTATTGAGCGTGGTATCTCGCCGCTAATGACTAGCATGCTGAAAGGCCTTGAAGAGTTTGTTGCTCTGGATATGCCATTCAAGAAGGAACAGCGTGAAAATGCCATTGCTGATCTCTACGTGAACATGGACAGCGCTAAGTTCTCTGCTGCTGAGAAATTCCGTCAGATTCTTGAAGTTTATGATATTGAGTCTGAGTACAGCTCATCATTAGAATCTTATCGCGATCTGGTCGATATCGACGCTAATGGCTCCGAGGTCGAGGTTGAAATGCTTCGTATCGGTCGTGTGGCGCTGATGTATCAAACAAAAGACAAATCCCAGACCGGCGCTTGGAACAAAGAGACTGGATCATGGGAGACACTGGGTTCTGAATACCGTCGTCCAGTTGATCAGGGCATCCGTATTGCGAAGAAACTGTCGCCTCAGGATGTAATGCAAATGCCAATTACTACTCCGGAGACAGCACAATGAATAAATTTATTAACCTTTGTGCCGCTGTTGTAGCCGCTGTTGCATTTAGCTCACCAGCGATGGCACAGAATGCCAAAACGTTGGATGAACTGTTACAGATGATTGAAAGCGCTAAGCTTTCTGAATCTGCTGAATACCGCGCACGAGAAGCGGCTTTTAAGCGTGACCAGCGCAAGCAGGCGCAGGCATTGAAGCAGGCGCAGAACACCAAGGCTGCCGAAGAGCGTCGTTCTGATCGTCTAGAGCAAACTATTCGTGATAATGATGTTGTCCTTGCTGGCCTGCGTGAGCAGCGTGACAAGCGTTTAGGATCGCTGAAAGAACTGTTTGGTCACCTGACGGGTGCTGCTGGTGATATTCGTGCCAGCCTTGATCAGTCAATCGTTAGCGCACAGATTCCTGGTCGTACTGAGTTCCTCGACAGCCTGATCGAGAAAATGAGCAGCGATACTCGTCTGCCATCAATCGAAGATATCGAAAAGCTCTGGTACGAGCAGCAGCGTGAGATGGTTGAAAGTGCACGTATTGTTAAATTTAACCGCACGGTGTTGAGAGCCAACGGTGAACAGGAAGAAATGGAAGTTGTTCGAGTTGGTACTTACAACCTTCTGGCCGATGGCATGTACCTAGAGTACAGTCCTGAGAATGGTCTGGTATCTGAGCTGGCCCGTCAGCCCTCGTCACACCAAGGCAGTGCTGAAGACCTGCAAGAAGCCACTTCTGGCTTCACTAAGGTAGGCCTAGACCCCACAGGTCCTCTGGGTGGTGGCTTGTTACGTGCGTTAATTAATTCGCCAACACTGGTTGAGCGCTGGCACTTTGGTGGCATCGTTGGCTATGTGATCACTGCGGTATTTGCGGTTGCAATCGGCTTGGCTATCTGGCGCTTTGTTGTGTTGTCGGGGATGTCCAGCAAAGTAACTGCACAGCTTAAGAGCGGTAAGGCCACCACAGACAACCCACTGGGTCGTGTGTTGAAGGTTGCTGCCGACAATCCTGGTCTCGATCCCGAGTCTCTGGAATTGAAGCTGCATGAAGCCGTACTTAAAGAGCGTCCAGAGATTGAATCTGGTCTCAACCTGCTGAAGATTATTTCTATGGTTGCGCCGCTACTCGGTCTATTGGGTACTGTTACCGGTATGATTATTACCTTCCAAATGATTACATTGTTTGGCGCCGGTGATCCCAAAGCGATGGCAGGCGGTATCTCTCAGGCTCTGATTACTACGGTATTGGGTCTTGTGGTAGCCATTCCTACTGTTTTGATGCATACATTGGTCAATGGCAAGGCACAGCGTATCCTGCATGTACTAGAAGAGCAAAGCGCTGGTATTGTGGCTGGTTCCGTCGAGGGTAAATAACATGTTTTTCGTTGATACGATGGCGGAAGTTGGGAAGTTTATGGATTCAGGTGGCATGGTCCTTTGGGCCATTGTCATCCTGCTATTCGTTATGTGGACTCTCATCTTTGAACGTGCGTGGTATCTCCGAACCAGTGTTGGTGTTGATGTTCAAGGTGCCTTAAATGTTTGGGAAGGGCGTAAAGAGCGCAAATCCAAACATGCTCACCAAATTCGAGAGAAGTTGATCTCGGAGGTGAGCTTAAAAATTGATGAAAATATTATGATGATTAAAACGCTGGTGGCTTTGGCCCCACTGTTTGGTCTACTGGGAACAGTGACCGGTATGATCGTAGTATTTGACGTCATGGCATTTACTGGTGGCGGTGATGCCAAGGCAATGGCAGGCGGTGTTTCTCAGGCAACGGTTCCAACAATGTCGGGAATGGTTGCAGCTCTATCTGGCGTTTTTGGTCTAACCTATGTTGAACGTGAGGCAGAGCGTGAAAAACACTTATTGGAAGACCATTTGACCATGGATCACTAATTGGGGCCCGCCCAATGCATGGCGGGCATCCTGTGAGAGAGAACTATGCGTAACAGAACAAGTAAAGCAAGCCCTCAGGGCGAAACCATCGATCTGACGCCGATGCTTGATGTGGTGTTTATCATGCTGATCTTCTTTATTGTGACAGCATCCTTTATCAAGCTCCCCGGTGTCGATGTAAATAAGATCGATGCGAATACCGCTGAATCCTACAAAAAAGTCGGTATTCTGGTGGCGGTAAGTGAAAACAACGAGTATTGGATTGACAAAAAGCGTGTAGAGGATACCGCTCTTAAACTGAATCTAACGCGGTTATTTAACGACAATCCAAAGGGCGGCATGGTGATCCAAGCCGATAATGAGTCAAACATTGAAACAGTCGCCAAGGTTGCTGATATCGCTCGAGACATCGGTATTAATCCCGTGGCTATTTCTGTAGAAAACGACTGAGTTAATAAGATGAATACAAAGAGAGTGGGTACTTCTGCCGCACTGGGTATGTTTGTTACCTTCGCGTTAATTATCTTGATGTACAAGTTGATTGACTCAGGTAACAAAGATCTGGATGAGAACGAAGCGTTTAAAATTCCAGATTTCCTCCATGTCGACAGACAATTAACCGAAAATGCTAAGTCCTCAGAGGTTGAAAAACCTGAAGATCCTGAGACGCCACCACCGGATATTCCAGAAGAAGATTTGGAGTTTGAGGTGCCAGAAAATGCCGTAAACATGTCGGCGCCAAAGGCCGGCGGAAATCTGAGTATTGGTAATTCTGGCTTTGCCCGAGACTCTGACTATATTCCGGTCTATGTACCGCAGCCACAGTATCCTCGTCGCGCTCAAACGCGCGGTAAAGAAGGCTATGCTGTTGTGGAAGTCATTATTACCACCACCGGCGGTGTTCGGGACCCGATTATGGTTGAAGAGTGGCCAGAGGGTTGGGGTTTTGGTCGCGCGGCGATAAAAGCCGCAAACAAGCTAAAATATAACCCAAGAGTTATCGACGGCACCGCACAGGAAGTACCTGGGGTGTTGTATAAATTTACCTTCCAAATGGCTAAATAAGGGGTATCTGATGTTAAGACATACCAAAAAATTTAGCCGTGTTCGGCGCTGCGTTGTTGCTCCCTCTGATGGTCACGGTTGCAGATCCGCAGTCAGTATTAGGCACTGCGGCGACCGCGGCAGAGGAAAAGGCAAAGGAAAAAAAACAGAAAGAGCCAAAGTACAAAAATGTAAAAACTCGCCAACGCCAATCTGTTGGTGCCAAATGCGCCAAGGCCTTAGAAAAGATCCAAGGTGTTCTTGAAGAAGAGCAATGGCTTGAGTCGCTGACTGCACTTAACACGATTGAAACAAATCCAAAGACCTGCGCCTCTGACTACGAGCAGACGCAGATTTGGAAGTTTCAGGGCTATGTGCACTATTCCCTCGAGGACTTTGCTAGCGCCATTCGCTCTTACCGCAAGGTGATTAATGGTGCTGGCACCCCGCCGGAATTGCGTTTGGATACCCGCTATACCTTGGCGCAGTTGTTTACCGTTGAAGAGCGTTACGCTGAAGCGGCGAAAGAATTAGAAATCTATATGCAAGAGGCCACGATTGTCGGTGCCGATGCCAAAGTCTTGCTGGCGCAAATTTACTATCAGTTAGAGCGTAAACGCGACTCTCTGAGATTACTGGAAGAGGCCATCACTGATGTTGAGTCCAAAGGCATCCTACCGAAAGAAGGATGGTGGTCATTACAGCGTGTTCTTTATTACGAGAAAGGCGATTACAAGCGCGTTGTCAGTATTCTCGAGAAGTTGCTTAAGCACTATCCGAAGTGGACCTATTGGAAACAGGTCGGAGGCATGTATGGTGAGCTTGAGCGTGA
>CBFHVP010000104.1:0-5740 GCA_965659315.1 uncultured Porticoccaceae bacterium
ATGTATAAAAGGATTATAGACAGTATTAATAGCATCTATGCTAGCTGGGCATGACCTTTTACTGCCCTCAAATTTGCTAAAGAGCAAAGCCCTTCATACAATACGCGCCGCTAACCAACTCCGAGAGCAAACCATGGCACAGACATACAAAATCGCAGTACTAGCAGGTGACGGTATTGGGCCTGAGATCACTGAACAAGCACTGCGTGTTTTGACCTTAATTGAGCAGAAGCGTGATGTGCAGTTTGATTGCCAGCACGCGGAGTTTGGCGCCAGTGCGTATTTCTCCACCGGTAAATCATTTCCCGATGCGACTATAAAAGCCTGTGATGAGGCTGATGCGATTTTGAAGGGCCCTATTGGTTTAAGCCATGAAGAGTCAGAAAAAATTCCTGTTGAGGAGCGTCCAGAGCGCGGTGCACTGCTACCAATGCGCCGGCGACTAAATACCTACGCTAACTTCCGCCCTATTTCTCTGCCCAAAGGCATGGCGCATTTCTCACCGTTAAAAGCCGATATTGTTGGCGAAGGTATCGATATTTTGCTGGTACGAGAACTTGTTGGCGGCCTGTATTTTGGCGAAAAAGAACGCGGTGAAACCAGCGATGGCCTGCGCTATGTTAAAGAGACATTGGAATATGACGAACAACAAATTCGTCAAATTCTGCTGATCGCATTTCAAGAGGCAATGAAACGTAAAAAAGTCTTGCACAATATCCATAAGAGCAATGTATTGGTTTCATCAGTACTGTGGAATGAAGTTTTAGAAGAGGTTGCTGCAGACTTTCCCGAGGTAACTGTTATCCATATGTTGGTTGATGCGGCCGCCACCCACCTATGTCTAAACCCTGGCCAGTTTGATGTGATGGTGATGGAAAATATGTTCGGCGATATTCTCAGTGACCAAGGTGGCGGTATACTGGGGTCGCTCGGCCTTATGCCTTCTGCTTGCATGGGGCCCGATAAAGCCTATTACGAACCTTCTCACGGGTCAGCACCAGATATTGCCGGAAAAAATCTGGCTAACCCCTACTCAATGATCGGTTCAGTAGCACTGATGCTGGATATGAGTTTCGGCATGGCCGACGAAGCCAAAGCAGTTTGGCAGGCAATGCAAAGTGTTTTTGCAGCGGGCTATTCTACTGGCGATTTATCCAAATCAGGACCAGGTATTACCCTGCTAAGTACCACCGAGTTTGGTGATAAGGTGATCGAATCTCTGCAAGATCTGCTCTAGGGTAATGCTTTAGATTAGCTTTAGATTACCCTACCATTTAGGGCTGCTGACTAGCAGCCTCGATAAGCTTTTTCATTGCTTGAGCCGCGACCGATAATGGCTGCTGGCGCCGAGTAATCACACCCAAGTCTTGCGTAATAATGGGATAAGCAATAGCGCGACATTGCAAACCCATTTCTTCCATTTGTCCGCGGCTAGTGTTGGGCACCACACTAAGCCCTAGCCCTTCTCTAACCATACGACCGATGCTAACCAACTGGTGAGATTCAAAGGCGGGCGTCAACACTAGCCCTTTTTTGGCCAAGGTCTGGTCAATTAGTGCTCGAGCACCAGCAGGTCGCTGCAAACTGATATGTGGATAATCGAGGAAGTCTGCCCAACTGAGTTGCCTTTTACTGAGCAAAGTATGTGACTGCGGCAAGATAGCAATAAATCGATCACTGAATAACGATTGGAAATGCAGATCGGGCGCATCACCGGGATCAAAGGTAATACCCAGCTCACAGCGCGCCTCGCGGACCATCTCAACCACGTTCTCGGCAATCACATCATGCACGGTGACATGGATATCGGGGTACTGACGATGAAAATCTGCCAAAATTTTGGGTAATAAGTTCGCCGTATAGGTCGGCATGGCGGCAATATCCAGTTTGCCGCGACGCAACTCAAAGTGATTGCGTACATCCTGTAATGACTGATCCCAATCCGATAACAATCGCCGCGCAACTGGGTAAAAAGCTTTTCCCTCCGGCGTTAATGTCACCGATCTGGTGGTACGAGCTAACAACCTGCCACCCAGTGCCTGCTCGAGATTTTTAATCGCAATACTTAATGCCGGTTGCGACAGATGTAACTGAAGCGCCGCCTCGGCAAAACTGCCCGTGCGGGCCACGGTAGTAAAGGCAATAACCTGATTAATCGGGATAGTCATTAATTGTAAATATTTATTAATTCTTTTAAATATACAATTTGTTAAATATAACCATTTCTAGCATTCTGTGCAATGGGTAACCAACAACAAATCATTACAGGAGAATAAAGTGTCTGGATTCGACAAAGTGATAACCAGCTATGCTGAGGCGCTTGACGGTCTCGAAGATAATATGACTATTATCGCCGGTGGCTTTGGGCTCTGCGGCATACCGGAAAATCTTATTAAGGAAATCAAACGCCGCGGCACCAAAGGACTGACTATAGCTTCCAATAATGCCGGCACCGATGGCAATGGCTTAGGCATATTGCTGGAAGACCGACAAATCAAAAAGATGATCGCATCCTATGTTGGAGAAAATGCGCTATTTGAAGCGCAGATGATGAGTGGTGAGTTGGAAGTAGAGCTGACGCCACAAGGCACACTGGCTGAAAAAATGCGCGCCGGTGGGGCCGGCATTCCAGCTTTTTATACAGCGACTGGCTACGGTACCCCAGTGGGTGAAGGTAAAGAGGTACGCGAGTTTAATGGCCGTCATTATATTCTTGAGGAAGCGTTACAAGGTGACTTTTCCATTGCCAAAGCGTGGAAAGCCGATCGCAGTGGCAACCTAATGTTCCGTAAAACGGCGCGCAACTTTAACCCCATGGCGGTTACCGCGGGAAAAATAGCCGTGGTTGAAGTTGAAGAAATCGTTGAGGTAGGCGAACTTGATCCCGATGAAATTCATCTGCCGGGTATCTTCGTCAATCGCCTGATTAAAGGCACATTTGAGAAAACAATTGAACAGCGCACTGTGCGCAGCGCCTAAGGAGATTAACCAATGGCTTTAACAAGAGATCAATTAGCACAACGGGTTGCGCAAGAATTTAAAGATGGCTATTACGTTAATCTTGGTATCGGTATTCCAACACTGGCCGCAAACTTTATTCCCGATGATATGCAAGTGATGTTGCAATCTGAGAATGGCCTGTTGGGTATGGGTCCGTTCCCGCTCGATGAGGAGGTTGATGCCGATCTAATTAATGCCGGCAAACAAACCGTCACTATGGTCGAGGGCGCCTCGTTATTTTCCTCAGCGGAGTCTTTTGCCATGATCCGCGGCGGCCATGTTGACCTAACAGTACTTGGTGCCTTCGAGGTCGACTGCCAGGGCAATATCGCTTCTTATATGATTCCCGGAAAACTCATCAAAGGCATGGGTGGGGCGATGGATTTGGTCGCCGGCGCTGACAATATTATTGTCACTATGACCCATGCCTCTAAATCAGGCGACTCTAAACTACTCTCTCAATGCACACTGCCACTGACTGGCAAGGGTTGTATAAAACGCGTACTCACCGATCTGGCCTTACTGGATATTGAGGATGGCAAATTTATTTTATGTGAGCGTGCACCCGGGGTCAGTATTGAAGAGATCGCCAATCTCACCAGTGGTGAGCTAGTGATTCCTGAGCATGTGCCAGAGATGGTTTTTTAACTGTGCACTATTGCGACCTAACCAGATCAACAGAAAGTATTTAATACAAAGGTAAACCATGACTGATAGAGAAATTGTGATTTTAAGTGGCGTGCGCACTGCGGTGGCGGATTTTGGTGGCGCGCTTAAAGATGTACCACCGACAGAGTTGGCTGGCAAAGTGATTGCGGAAGCAGTCAGTCGTTCCGGACTGGAGGCCACAGACGTCGGCCACTGTGTTGTTGGCTCGGTGGTACACAGTGATCGCCGTGATATGTATATGAGCCGCACCGCTGCACTTAATGCAGGACTGCCAATCGAAACACCGGCGCTAACAGTTAATCGACTCTGCGGCTCCGGACTACAGGCGGTGGTTTCTGCCGCACAGATGATTTTGCTCGGTGACTGCGATGTGGCGGTGGCCGCCGGTGCCGAATCGATGAGCCGCGCGCCCTACTGGCTACCCGATGCGCGCTTCGGAGCGAAAATGGGCGATGGCAAAATGGTCGATCCTATGATGGGCGCGCTGACCTGCCCGATTGGCGATACCCATATGGGTATCACCGCCGAAAACCTCGCCGACAAATACAGCCTTAGTCGAGAAGAACAAGATGAACTGGCAGCGGAAAGTCATCGTCGCGCACAACGTGCGGTTGAAGAAAATCGTTTTGACGGACAGATTCTGCCTGTCGAGCTAAAAACGCGTAAGGGTGTAACAGTGTTTGAGCAAGACGAGCATATTCGTTTTGATTGCAACGCCGAGAGCATGAGTGGTTTACGACCCGCGTTTAAAAAAGATGGCACTGTCACCGCCGGTAATGCATCAGGCATTAATGATGGTGCTGCCGCACTGGTAATGATGGAACGCTCAGCAGCCGAAGCGCGAGGACTCAAACCAATGGCACGTATGCTTGGCTACGCTGTGGCCGCCGTTGATCCCGCTATTATGGGTATTGGTCCAGCGCCCGCTGTTCGTCAGCTACTCGATAAAACGGGTGTGAGTAAAGATGAGGTCGATGTGTGGGAAGCCAATGAGGCTTTTGCTGCGCAGGCATTGGCGGTTACGCGCGAGCTTGAGCTAGACCCGCAAAAGGTTAACCCCAATGGCTCCGGCATTAGCCTTGGGCACCCTATCGGCGCTACCGGTGCTGTAATCACTGTTAAAGCATTGTATGAACTTCAGCGTATTGGTGGTCGCTATGCCGTTTCAACATTATGCATTGGTGGTGGCCAAGGTATTGCGGCGCTATTCGAACGCTGCGAATAATCAGCGAACGCAATAGCTGCAGGGTCATCGCAATGGAGGTGGCCCTGTGCTCCAGCGGCAAATAATTAAAGTCGATAATCCGGCTCTTGTTGATCCAAAATTACCCTAAGCTGAGCAAAATGTGCCTGCGCACTCTGCTGGTAGTTCTGCCATTGCAGGGCAGTTTTTTCCGCCACCTGGTCAGTTAAAATATTGAGCTCCATACCCGTCTGCAACGCTCTTATATAAGTTTCTGCCGAGCGCTCAAAGTAAAACAACCGATTAAACGCATCGGCAACCGTTACGCCTAGAACAACTAGGCCATGGTTACCCATCAATAAAATGTTTTTATCGGGGTCTTTGAGTAAAGCCGCGTAGCGTTCACCCTCATCAATAAATGCCATACCAGCAAATGCATTGTCATAGACCACGCGGTTATAAAACTGCGCGGTATTCTGATCGATTGCCGGTAACCTCGGATCTTTAAGGCAGGCCAGCACCGTGGAAAAAGTGGAATGTGTATGCAACACACAACGGGCGTGAGGGCAGTGGCGATGGATAGCACCATGTAATCCCCAAGCGGTGGGGTCAGGTGCATCAGGCTGCTGCAAAGTGTCGCTATCATTAGCATCAAGTAACAACAGATCGCTGGCCTTGATTAGAGCAAAATGACGCTGATTGGGATTGATTAAAAATTGGCTGCCGTCCTGATTAACCGCAACCGAAAAATGGTTGGCCACAGCCTCATGGTAATTTAACCGCGCGGCCCAGCGGAAAGCGGCGGCAAGGTCCTCGCGGAATGTTTGTACTGAATCAGTGTTTAAGCTCTCAACCATTACCCTGCACCGTATTCTGCATCGCTCTGTG
>CBFHVP010000105.1:0-5725 GCA_965659315.1 uncultured Porticoccaceae bacterium
GGCGCAAGCACGGCAATATCCCACTTTAAGGATCTGATAAAACTATGCTAAAGAAAATTTTAGTGGCTAATCGAGGCGAAATTGCTTGCCGTGTATTTACCACAGCAAAAACAATGGGCATTGCCACGGTCGCGGTTTATTCCGATGCCGACGCCGATGCCTTACACGTGCAGATGGCCGATGAGGCGGTCAATATTGGTCCAGCGGCATCCGCGGAAAGTTATCTGGTGATTGATAAAATCATTCAGGCCTGTCGGGATACTGGTGCTGATGCCGTGCATCCAGGCTATGGTTTTCTCTCCGAAAATGCGCAGTTTCGCGATGCGCTAGATGAAGCGGGTATTGTATTTATCGGCCCCGGTAAAAAAGCCATTGAATCAATGGGTGATAAAATCACCTCTAAGCTGATTGCGGAAAAAGCCGGTGTTAGCTGTATTCCCGGTTACACCGACGTGGTGCGCGATGCTGAACATGCACTGCAGATCAGCGCGGAAATTGGTTACCCAGTGATGTTGAAAGCCTCCGCCGGTGGCGGTGGTAAAGGTATGCGCGTGGCTTGGGATGAAGCTGATTGTCGCGACGGCTTTGAGCGCGCCACCAATGAAGCGCGTGCTAGTTTTGGTGATACCCGTATCTTTATTGAAAAATATATCCAACAACCGCGCCATATTGAAATTCAGATTATGGCCGATAGCCATGGCAATGTGATTTATTTGGGTGAGCGCGAGTGCTCGATTCAGCGCCGCCATCAAAAGGTTATTGAAGAGGCACCCTCACCATTTTTAAATGAGGCAACGCGGCAGAAAATGGGCGAGCAGAGTTGTGCTCTAGCCAAAGCGGTGGATTATCAATCGGCGGGAACGGTGGAGTTTATTGCCGACGCTGATATGAATTTCTATTTTCTAGAAATGAATACCAGATTGCAGGTGGAGCATCCGGTGACTGAATTGGTTACTGGTCAGGATCTTGTTGAGATGATGATTCGAGTGGCGGCCGGTGAAGCGCTATCGCTCACACAGGATCAGGTATCACTGACAGGCTGGGCGATGGAATCACGGGTTTATGCCGAGGATCCATTCCGCAACTTTATGCCATCAATTGGCCGCCTATTTGGCTATCGCGAACCTCAAGGGGACGCTGTGCGAGTTGATAGTGGTGTCTATCAGGGCGGTGAAGTGTCAATGCACTATGACCCGATGATTTCTAAGTTAATTACTTATGGCGATAATCGCACTGAGGCCATTGATAGAATGGTAGATGCACTGGATGCCTATTATATTCGTGGTGTAAATCATAATATTAGTTTTCTTAATGCCCTTATGGTGCATCCGCGTTTTGTCGCCGGTGAGTTAACGACGAACTTTATTGCCGAAGAATTTGCCGATGGTTTTAATGCTGATCTGGTACCACAGAATAATCCTGCTATAGCAGTGGTGGTTGCCGCGGCAGTGCATCAGGCGTACTGCGAACGGGCAGCGCTAATATCTGGTCAGATGGCAGGACATGAATACAACGTTGCCACAGAATGGGTGGTGATTACTGGGGATACTGAGACAGCAGTGTCCGTTGCCCAGACTATATCTGGCTTTATGGTTTCCATTGATGCCAGTGACTATGCCATAGAAACCGATTGGGCCTTGGGTGAGCCACTATTTCAGGCGCGCATCAACGAGCAAATATTGACCGTGCAAGTGGAGCGAGCAGATTCAGGTTACAAATTGTTCTATCGTGGGGCAGAAATTGATGCCCAAGTGCTATCGCCTAAGGCGGCTCAGCTAAATCAATTAATGCCAGAGAAAGTGCCAGCTGATTTATCTAAATTCTTATTGTCACCAATGCCCGGTTTGCTGGTAAAGCTAGGGGTCAAGGTCGGAGATCAGGTCAAAGCAGGTGAAGAATTGGCCGTGGTTGAAGCGATGAAAATGGAGAATAGTCTTAGGGCCGTGCAAGATGGTATTGTAGCTACTATTTCCGCTGAGGCGGGCGATAGTTTGGAAGTAGATCAGACCATTTTGGCGTTTGAATAAAGGGCTTATAGTAATAATGACAGAGGCATTAGCAGCGCAGATTCGCAGTGGCGATCGCAGGGCACTGGCCAAGGCGATCACATTGGTAGAATCGACTCGGCCGGATCATGCTGAGCAGGCAGCCGCGCTTCTCGAGGAGCTAATGCCGAATACGGGGCAATCTATTCGTCTGGGTATCTCTGGTGCACCGGGGGTTGGCAAGTCAACGTTTATAGAATCTCTCGGTAATTACCTGACTGAGCAGAATCATCAGGTGGCGGTATTAGCAGTAGACCCGACTTCCGCGGTGACCGGTGGCTCTATTTTAGGTGATAAAACGCGTATGGAGAGCCTATCAGTTAATCCCCAAGCCTTTGTGCGTCCCTCGCCAGCAGGTAAAACGCTGGGTGGTGTAACCCGTCGTACCAGAGAGTCGCTATTGCTTTGCGAGGCAGCGGGCTACGATGTGATTATTATTGAAACCGTCGGTGTGGGTCAGTCGGAAACTGCGGTATCGGATATGACCGATATGTTTTTGCTATTACTGTCTCCGGGTGGCGGTGATGATCTACAGGGTATCAAGCGCGGTATTATGGAGTTGGCTGACCTAGTACTGGTCAATAAAGCCGATGGTGATCAGGCCAGTCTGGCCAATCAAACCGTATCAGATTATCGCGCCGCGCTACAGTTTATGCAGTCGCGCACACCAAACTGGACACCGCAGGTTGAGATTTGCTCAGCATTAAATAATCAGGGTATCGACAAAGCTTGGTCTACGGTGCAAGCCTTTTGTAGCGCATTGACTGACTCAGGCGAATTGACTTCATTGCGTGCGCAGCAGGCGCGAGCATGGATGTGGAGCGAAACCGCCGAGCTATTAATTAGCGATCTAAAACAACACAGCGCAATACAATCAATGGTGCCCGCATTGGAACGTGCCGTGTTAAAGGCCGAATTGCCTGCCACGGTGGCGGCTCAGCGTTTAATTGAATATTATAAAAATCAAAACTAAGCCTATAGGTTAGGGCTTAAATTGGTTGTCGACTCGGTATGGTCGAGCAGTAAATAGTTCCACTGCTGTATTGTTTACCGCAGGTGGCCGGTAAAAGTCTTTATTTATTGATGTCATGGTTTTATCTATTGGGATAAATAGTAGCAATTTACCCTTTAGGTTTTGGTCCGTTCTGGTTTCCCACATTGCGCGAAATTGGTGTTCAGAAAACAGTCTATTACCCCAAGAGGGATCACCGAGCCAAACCACCCCCTGATTATTAATACCGCGTATCACTGAGAAATGGTCATTATCACGATAGCGCAAATACACCAGCGCTGGGATTTTAATGGTTTTTAACTTTGCAAAATGAGTGGATAAGCCAATTGCCTTAAAGCCAAATTTTTTAACCGCTTGCTGTAAGTCAGCAAATGACGCTGTGCCATCATCACCAATTCGTGTTACCTCATCGAGAACATCTTGTTCATAGATCTCTCTGCCATAAAAATACCGCAGGATGGTCGCGGTTGCCGCCGACCCACAGGAATAATCTTGGCCCTGTTTTTCAATATTACCATCGCGCAAATCCTTCCAAGTTTTAATCGCTATGCTTCCACTTGCTGAAGGGTAATTAAGATGGGCACTGGCAAATACATACTGACCAAAAAATAAAAAAGCCATGGGCAACACTAGGTGAGTTAATGATTTTGACATCTGTTATTTACTGTAATAATGAGTCATTTAAAAATCCATATTGGTGCTGGCAACAAGATTAACTTACGAAAGTATAGGCTAAAAAATACGATGGTTTTAAATCCATATTCTTGTTTATTAAATTAATAAAGTAGTGAGATAAAAAAACAGAGTTAACTGATATAAAACCTTATGGATAAGTCACTATACATGGAATATTCTTACCTAATAAGTTAAATGTAAAAAGCTGTCATAAATATGTCATCTAACTAACATAATTACATGTTACCCTCAGGTTTCGGTGCGATGTCAGATTATTTTGGGTTTTCATCGAAGGAAATGTTAGTTAGATTAAAATAATATAAGGAAAATGTAATGAAAACCCAGCTTAGAATTCTATTAATTTTAATGGCTTTTTCTACGCAATATGTCTTAGCTGAAGACTTTACCCAGCAGGATATCGCCTTTGTCTTTGACGATGCAGCGACAGAAAATATTGACTCTGAAGAAATACAATTACTATCTAATGAGGAAATGATCGCCACCGAAGGTCGTTGGACTATGTATAGTCCATTTGGATTATTTTTGTGGGCCATAGACGGTATCTTCAAAGGTGAAGGACCGAACTTGTCCTTTCCACCGCCGTCTCCTTGGGATTGATTTTAAAGTCTAATTATCTTAAGAACCTGGCTCCTTCATAATTGTAGTGTTTAGATGAGGGGGTCAGTTTTTGTAGGTGGCATGAAAAGTCAACGCATCCTAGTAATGAGGTGAGCTATTTAATCTCGACAGAATATTTGTTCATATACCTTCTTGTATAGGTCCGCGTAATTCACGCTTTGTTCGGTAATAACCGAATAGCAAGCTAATTACGCTAACTAGAGCAATTGTTAGGCTGTATAAAATAACAATATCTGCCGTTGATAGATTACTTGAGTATAACAGTACCATAAGCGAATCAACGGTAACTGAGATAATCATTAATGTTCCATACACAAGACGTGTTTGATGATTGTAGTGATTGTAAAAATCAAATGTTTTTCTCATGCTTAAATAATTGGGGCTTTTGATTTGTACCTGTTTATGATGGTCACGCCATACACCATAGTAACCAAATAATAAGCTGATAGTGAAAACAGCACAGGTTGACAAGCTGTATAAAATTATAATATCTGACACCGAAAAAATAGGTATATCAAGTACCGGTGTTAAATGGGTAACCGTTGATATGTGGATTACCATGGTATCTAAAATAAAAATGATACCGATCAAAGGAGTAAATATTGCAGTGGAGTAACGTAAAAAACTATTCTCAAAACTAACAGCTTGTTGGTTTGTAAGCAGATGACCCATAAATCCCTCTTTATATTGCTGATAAAAAATACCAAAAGGACAACATTCAAATAATGTAAATGTCTCGCTGTGGCATTGGTATAGCAGTCGCTGTTATGTCCTTAGTGGAGTTAATGACAATTACCACAAAATATTGTCTTTATCCTCATGATAGTCAACAAGAGGAAACATTCCACTGGTTCTATAAGGTAAAAAGGCGTCGCAGCTACCGACAATGGCAGAGAGTGTAATAACCAGACCGTAGAGCCAGTTTTCCTTCGGTATAAATATGAATCCGGCTAAAAAGAAGAGCATAACAAAAGACATAAAATCCCTGCGTTTTTCATGATCCAGCATTAATCTTGTGTGACATTGATTACAATGGATGAAATATTTTCTTTCCCTGATCAATGGCGCATAGATCCCTTTCGAAATTAAATGATCGCATTTGGGGCATTTTTTATTTTCAGGCAACAATAAAAGCATAATTATCTTTTAGCAGAGTTACACCAAAGATTAACCTTTGGTGTAACTAGTTTATTTTTCGCCATATTATTTACCGTAATCCCCCTATTTGCGATCAAATAGCAATAATCCGTTACTATTAACGTCGTTGTCCTAGCAGGAAATCTATACAAACGCTAATATCTTCAATGGAGTGTTGATGACTAAAATATAGAAAGCTGGTTACATACTCAATTTC
>CBFHVP010000106.1:0-285 GCA_965659315.1 uncultured Porticoccaceae bacterium
AATTTATTCGCGCGATTCATGGTGGCATCTCCAGATCTTGATTTTGTATTTACACAGAGCGTTTAGCTCCTACTGCATATTGTCTGATTTTAGAGATTTACGCGACCGCTTAATCGTCGGCGAGATATCTGGTTGCGCCAGTTTTTAACAATTATTGTAGGGCCGTTTGCAGAAATATTTCATTTACAACATTCAAATTAGAGTCTAGTCTGTTGTTTTTATGAAGATTATTGAAAAAATTCTGTCTGTTCAATGGTTGACTAATTGTCTAAAACTGTTACATTG
>CBFHVP010000106.1:295-5586 GCA_965659315.1 uncultured Porticoccaceae bacterium
ATCTAGCTCGAATTGAGAGAGATTATTAGCCCTAGTACCAGATTGGCGTAACCCGTGCCGCTGGTCATCAATAGAGGTGGCGCTGCTTTTACCCAAAGCAGGACTTGAGAGTCACGCGCCATAGACAGTCATAAGCACTTACCGGTGTGACTGGTTTATACCGCATCCTGCGGTGTCCCTTTTGATGCGACAGCGTCATCCGCCACTGAGAACGGTCCTACTTAATTAGTCAGATCACTGTGTTGGTCTGTGTTTTGGGGGATATATTGTGGAACTCTTATCTGGCGGAGAAATTGTAATCCGCGCTTTGAAAGATGCTGGTGTAAAGGACGTTTGGGGCTACCCCGGCGGTGCCGCACTGCATATCTATGACGCCCTGTATCGACAGGATGACGTTTTTCATATTCTCGTTCGCCATGAGCAGGCCGCTGTGCATGCCGCTGATGGGTTTTCTCGAGCAACTGGCGAAGTGGGTACGGCACTAGTGACCTCAGGCCCCGGTGCAACCAACGCTATTACCGGTATTGCCACAGCCTATATGGATTCGATTCCCATGGTGGTTATTTCAGGGCAGGTGCCTCTGTCCAAGATTGGCCAAGACGCATTTCAGGAAACGGATATGGTCGGTGTATCGCGACCGATTGTTAAGCACAGTTTTTTGGTTACCCGCGCTGAAGATATTGCTGAGACCATTGCCAAGGCTTATTACATTGCCGCGACTGGACGACCAGGTCCGGTGGTTGTCGACATCCCCAAAGATGTGACTGATCCCAGTTATAAGGTTCCCTATCATTGGCCTGCAGAGATCAAGATGCGCTCATATCAGCCGACAGATAAAGGGCATCGAGGACAGATTAAGCGCGCGGTTAAAACATTGATTGGGGCCAAGCGTCCCGTTATCTACACCGGTGGTGGCATTGTTATTGATAATGCTTCAGAGCACCTTATTGCCTTGGCCAGGCAGCTGAATTTTCCGGTGACCAATACGTTAATGGGCTTGGGCGGTTATCCCGGCACCGATAAACAGTATCTTGGCATGTTGGGCATGCATGGTACCTATGAGGCCAATACAGCAATGCATCATGCCGATGTTATTTTTGCTGTAGGTGCTCGCTTCGATGATCGGGTGACCAATGATCTGGATAAATTCTGTCCTCATGCGACAGTTATTCATATTGATGTTGACCCGACCACGGTATCGAAGAATATCGAGGCGCATATTCCTATTGTTGGTACCTGCACCTCGGTTCTAACCGAGATGTTGAGTATAGCTGAACAACTTGATGCCGAGCCCGATGCGCAAGCGCTGGAAGAATGGTGGCAACAGATTGAGCAATGGCGCGAGGACAAAGGTATTTATACCGCGCCTCGTTACGAGCCTAGTGCTGGAGAGTGTATCAAGCCGCAAGATGTGATTAAAATGCTGTACAAAATCACCAATGGCGAAGCGATCGTTACCTCTGATGTGGGTCAACACCAGATGTTTGCCGCACAGTATTATTTATTCGATAAGCCACGTATGTGGATCAACTCTGGTGGGCTTGGCACCATGGGTTTTGGTCTGCCGGCAGCGATGGGTTGTAAGCGTGCATTTCCCGATACCGATGTGGCCTGTGTGACCGGAGAGGGCAGCATTCAAATGTGTATTCAAGAATTGTCTACCTGCACACAGCACAATTTGCCGGTAAAAATCATCAACCTGAATAATGCCGCCCTGGGTATGGTGCGACAGTGGCAGGATATGAACTATAGCAGCCGCTATTCGGAATCTGTTTACGAGGACTCACTGCCTGACTTTGTTAAATTGGCTGAGGCCTATGGCCATGTGGGCATGAAAATAACCCATCTTGATGAACTGGAAGAAAAGATGCGTGAATGCTTTGCTATGAAAGATCGCACAGTATTTATGGATATCTATATCGATCGCTCGGAGCATGTCTACCCCATGCAAATGCCTGGTGGATCTATGCGTGACCTGTGGTTGAATAAGACGGAGAGAACCTAATGAAACGTATTATTTCGATCTTACTGGAAAACGAAGCCGGTGCGCTTTCAAGGGTAGTCGGTCTATTTTCGCAGCGTGGTTACAATATTGACACGCTGACGGTTGCCCCTACAGATGATGACACATTGTCACGGTTGACCCTGACAACACAGGGCGACGATCAAATGGCTGAGCAGATTGTTAAGCAACTGCACAAACTGATAGATACCATCAAAGTCGTCGACCTAACCGTTGGCGGCCATATTGAGCGCGAGCTAATGTTGGTCAAAATTAAGGCATCGGATAATGATATTCGCAATGAACTCAAGCGGTCGGTAGATATTTTTCGTGGTCATATTGTCGATGTGACAGCCTCTACCTACACTATTCAATTAGCGGGTGATAGTGATAAGTTAGATGCCTTTATCGACTCAGTGCGAGAGATAGGTATTATGGAAGTTGTGCGATCCGGTGTTTCCGGTATTGCCCGAGGCGATAAGTTTTTACGCGTCTAGGATACTGTGCTGGGTGATCGCCATTGCGGCTCTCTTAAACGGGGAGCCGTTTTTCTATCTACAGCGTAGTTAAACTATGAATTAGTAATTGAAGAGAGTTTGTATGACCGAGGTGTTAGCAGAATCCAGAGTAATTCCTCTAGAAGGTGGCATTAATTTCCGTGATATAGGTGGCTACCTGAATCGGCAGGGCCGTCAGGTTAAGTGGCGCAAAATTATGCGCTGTGGTCATTTGGCTAATCTTTCGCCTGCAGATATAGATGCCCTTGAAGCTATCGGTATTAACCAAGTGCATGATTTCCGTCGGGTTGAGGAACAGACGCAAAATCCCAGTTGTGCGGTGCGAGCGGAGATATTTGATGACTATCAAATATCGATTGGCGATATCTCACGCTTTTGGGAGTTCCTATTTGAAGGAGAGTTAAGCGCTGAGTCATCTCATCAATTAGTGGTTAATTCTTACCGTTCCTGCTTACAAAGTGTTATTCCGGCATTTAGTCGTTTTATGCGCCATATTGTCGATAATGCAGATAATGCCTCGGTTTTTCATTGTTCAGCAGGCAAAGATCGGACAGGTATGGCTGCTGCATTGATTCTTGCGGCACTTGATGTGCCTCGAGAAACCATCATCGAAGACTATATGCTTACCCTCAAGCATTATGACTCGTCGAGATTGATCGATATTGTCGAGGGCCATCTGCGCGATGCTAATGTTGAACAGTGGGATCGTGCTTGGTTAATTCCCTACTGTTCCGTGCATAGGGACAATATTGTTGCTTTTTTGGATGCGATAGACGCCGAATACGGTGATGTTAAGGGCTATTTGATAACCGCGCTGGGGTTATCTGAGCAAGATATAGCCAAGATGCAAGAGAGTTTTTTGCAGCAAATTTAGTTTATACTCACATTGTTCAAGCATTGAGATCGCGCGTTATGGTAAAGAAATCGTCGACTAAAGAGAAGATTGTGGAAATAAATCAGTCAGTCTCTGGTACCCCTAACGCGCGCCGCAAAGGCATCTATCTATTGCCCAACTTGCTCACTACCGGTGCGCTATTCGCGGGTTTTTATGCCGTGTTATCGGGATTCAGTGGTCAGTATGAACTCGCCTCTATCGCAATTTTTACAGCAATGGTCTTTGATGGCTTAGATGGTCGCGTTGCGCGTATGACCAACACACAAAGTGACTTCGGCGTGCAATATGATAGCTTGTCCGATATGGTCTCCTTTGGTGTGGCTCCAGCAGTAGTTGCCTACGGTTGGGGTGTTAGCGATTTGGGTAAGTTCGGTTTAGCGGCGGCCTTTGTCTATGCCTCCTGTGCGGCACTGCGCTTGGCTCGATTTAATGTGCAAACGGAGTCTGCTGATAATAAGGTATTTACTGGCTTGCCCAGCCCCGCGGCTGCGGCACTCATTGCTGGCTTTGTTTGGTCTACCTATCATTTTGAGCCTTCAATGGGTCTCTCGGTACTGGGTGCAGTGCTTACTGCCGTTGCTGGCCTACTTATGGTATCCAATGTTAAATACCCGAGTTTTAAGCAGATAGATATGCGTGGCAAAGTTCCTTTTATTGTTATCCTCTCGGTGGCGATGGTGTTTGTTGTTATCACCATTGATCCCCCACGCATTCTATTTACCATGGCCATGGTATTTAGTTTTTCTGCTCCATTAATCTGGTTGACTAAAAAGCTCGGTTTTCGCTTGCCAGTTGGGGACAAATAAAATAGCCCTTGGTTTTAAAGTGAAAACCTGATTTAATCCTGACCATGAATTTTGCAACCAACAGGTTTATCGACAACAGCAGATTACCTACTGCTGTGTCTGCTCGTGGTCTGCTTCTCCTGCCCTAAGGGGCATCTATCGTTATACCTCATAAAAATTTTCGTGCAGCGCATAAACATGCGTTGAATTTCATCCCCTGCAGGGGGAAAATGCTGTTAAATATGATACGCAGTGCTGTTGATTGGTTTTTTCAATAGCGGCGAGGAAAGATAACAATATGAGCTCAAATAATAAATTAGTGATTTTTGATACTACATTGCGCGATGGTGAACAGAGCCCCGGCGCGTCAATGACCAAAGACGAAAAAATTCGTATCGCCAAAGCGTTGGAAAAACTGCGTGTCGATGTGATTGAGGCGGGTTTTGCTATTTCCAGTCAGGGAGATTTTGAGGCTGTGCAAGCGATAGCCAATACGGTGACTGATAGTCGTATTTGTAGTCTGTCTAGGGCAATTAGCGCCGATATTGAGCGTGCCGCAGAGGCGCTAAAAGGGGCCAATGCTGGGCGTATTCATACCTTTATTGCGACATCGCCTATTCATATGAAGCACAAACTGCAGATGGAACCCGATCAAGTACTAGAGCAGGCGGTTGGCGCGGTGAAAATAGCTCGCGACCTGATTGATGATGTCGAGTTTTCACTGGAAGATGCCAGTCGAACCGAGTTTGATTTTATGTGCCGCATTACTGAAGCGGTGATTAATGCCGGTGCTCGCACTATTAATCTGCCTGACACAGTAGGTTACTCGGATCCGGGCGAATATGGCGCAATGATTAAACGACTGTTAAATACGGTCCCCAATGCTGATAAAGCGATTTTCTCAGTGCATTGTCACAATGATCTGGGTTTAGCCGTTGCCAATAGTTTGAGTGCTGTGCAGGCGGGGGCGAGGCAGGTTGAGTGCACCATCAATGGCTTGGGTGAGCGCGCCGGCAATGCCTCGTTGGAAGAACTGGTTATGGCAATTCGTACGCGCAAAGATGTATTTCCGGTCACTACCGATATCGATA
>CBFHVP010000107.1:0-5336 GCA_965659315.1 uncultured Porticoccaceae bacterium
CTGCCTTCTTCCGCGACGGTAACAAAGGTGCGCAAATGGCGTAAGGTAACGTTTAAGTAGCTGATAAAAGCCTCTTTTTTATACTATTATTTGGTATTTGATCAGCAGTCTAGATAAATTAATGAGACTTATAAATAGATATAAAGTTTTGATTTGATTAATAGGTGTTTAAGTATAAAACTACGTCGCAAATACGCTAGTCAGCGTCAAAAATTACAGGTGAACAGAGTATGAGTCAGGATCTACACAAGAATTATATTAACGGCCAATGGGTGGGTAGCTCAGAGGTTATCGATAATATAAACCCCTCGGATATCAGCGACAGCATCGGTCAGTATGCCAAGGCTTCAAACCAAGATTGTCTCGACGCGATCAGCGCGGCCAATGCGGCTTTTGATGGCTGGTCACAAAGTGCTCTGGAGCAACGCAAAACGGTACTGGATTTTATTGGCGCTGAACTTATTGCCCGCAGTGGTGAAATTGGTGAGATTCTCGCCCGCGAAGAGGGCAAGACCCGAGCCGAAGGGGTCGGTGAAGTGTATCGCTCGGGGCAGTTCTTTCAATACTATGGCGCCGAAGCATTGCGTTTGATGGGTGAGAATACTCAGTCCGTACGTCCCGGTGTCGATGTTGAAGTTCATCGGGAGGCACTTGGCGTGATAGGTATCGTCACACCATGGAATTTTCCGATGGCAGTGGCAGCGTGGAAAGTAGCACCGGCATTGGCTTATGGTAATGCGGTAGTGCTAAAGCCGGCAGAATTGGTGCCGGCTAGCGCCTGGATATTGGCCGAAATAATCAGTCGTAGTGGCTTGCCCGAGGGCGTCTTTAATCTGGTGATGGGGGCGGGTCGAGATGTTGGTGAAACGCTATGTACCTCGCCAGATATCCAAGCAGTGACCTTTACCGGGTCAGTCGGCGTAGGGCGTCATATTGCGCGTAATGCGGTGGATAATATGGCCCGTGTGCAGCTAGAGATGGGCAGTAAAAACGCTTTAGTAGTACTGGACGATGCCGATATTGATGTGGCGGTGCAGTGCGCTGTCGCTGGCGCTTATTTTGGCACCGGACAAAAATGTACGGCGTCCTCAAGACTGATTGTGCAGGCGGGGATTCATGATCAGTTTGTCGCTAAGATGACTGACGCAGTCAGCAAGCTAGTGGTGGGTCATGCCCTTGCCGAGGACTCACAAATTGGTCCAGTGGTCGATGGCCGTCAGTTACAGCAAAATCTCGATTATATGCAAATAGCGCAAGACGAAGGCGCCGAGCTAGTGCTGGGCGGCGAGGCTTTAACCTTGGCTACCGAGGGTTATTACATGTCGCCAGCGCTGTTTATCAACACCGACAATCAGATGCGTATTAATCGCGAAGAAGTGTTCGGGCCTATTGCCTGTGTGATTAAAGTGGATAGTTATGAACAGGCGCTTGAGGTGTCTAATGACTCAGACTTTGGCCTTACCTCAGGCATTATTACCAATAGTCTGGCCCATGCGGGTCATTTCAAACGCCACTCAAAATCCGGTTGTGTAATGGTCAATTTGCCTACTGCAGGCACGGATTACCATGTGCCCTTTGGCGGGCGTAAAAACTCCAGCTATGGTCCCCGCGAGCAAGGCCAATACGCCAGAGAGTTCTACACGATTATTAAAACCAATTACAGCAAGCCCTACTAATAAGCGGGGCGAGAATTAATCCTATGAATAGAGAGATGTTACTGGTCGATGGTCTGCAATATGTTAACTGGAATCGAGATTTATTTGAAAAGGCTCAGCGCAGTGGTTTGAGCGCTATCCATGTGACGATTGCTTACTGGGAAAATATTCGCGAAACGCTGGAAAATATTGGCCAGTGGAATCAACATTTTGTTCATCATGCTGATTTGATTATGCCAGTGCATCGGGCTGCCGATATTATGGAGGCCAAACGTCTGGGCAAAGTGGGTATTATCTTTGGTTTCCAAAATTGTTCGCCTATTGAAGACGATGTCAAAATGGTGCAAATTCTGCAGCAACTGGGGGTGCGCATTATGCAGCTCAGTTACAATAATCAGAGCTTACTGGCCACCGGTTGTTACGAGGATCAAGACAGCGGTATCACTCGTTTTGGTCGCGAGGTGATCAAAGAAATGAACCGTGTCGGCATGATTATTGATATGTCTCACAGTGCCGAGAAATCAACCCTAGAGGCGATAGAACTGTCTCAGCGACCGATTGCAATCACCCATGCTAATCCGAGTTTTTTCCACCCGGCACTGCGCAACAAATCTGATAAGGTCCTGCGCGCCATTGGTGAGTCGCAGGGCATGCTCGGGTTTAGTATGTATCCCTTCCACCTTAAAAATGGCTCTGACTGCACCTTGCAAGAGTTCTGCCAGATGATTGCGCAGACCGCAGAGATGATCGGCGTGGATCGCATCGGGATTGGCTCCGATCTCTGTGAAAATTGGGACTACTCGACCCTAGAGTGGATGCGCAGCGGGCGCTGGACGCTGGGTATTGATCATGGTGAGGGCTCGGCCGCCAACCCCGCATGGCCGCGCCAGCCGAGTTGGTTTGCTGGATCAAAAGATATGCTGACGGTCGCCCAAGGCTTAGAAGATATAGGCTTTGATAATACCGATATCGAAAAGATTATGGGGCAAAATTGGTTGTCGTTTTTTGAGCAATCATTTCCTGGATTAGCGTAAAAATACACGCGATCATCAGCGTTAAAAACGCCTAGACATGGCGCAGAGCACAGCCTCTGGAGGCAATGTCGCAACTGCGTTTTCTATGTCGCTTTTGATTAAGTGACAGGCAAAAACTGCGCCTACAATAGCGCAAATTCGGCCCATCAACAGGGGCTTACATTCTGTCTAGCCAATGGGGTAACGCCTGTGCGCTCGCAATATAACTCTACTCGCAAGCATCACCATAGCCATAGCCATAGCAATATCAATAGTGCTGTGTTGCCTATGCGTCCTGCCAGTCAGGTGATGCAGCTAGATCGTCTGGGTAGTTTTCATCAGTCGCGTTTAAGCTTTATGCGTACGTTGGTACGGCGAATGGTGCAAGAGAAATGGCAAATTAACAGCGTTATCTTTGATCTGGATAAAGAGGGTTACGGTACGGCTGTTTATGAAGTGAATGCCAAATATGGCCGCTATAGTTTTGTGTTGTTTTCCCATTACCTCGATCCAGACAACCGCAATGATCGGGTGATTGCCAATCAGTGGGATCTTACTATGGCACTTTGCGAGGGCTCGGTAGACGCAGAGCAACTCGAGTTTTTGCGCAACAATGTGCCAAAACAAGAAGCCGGACGTGTTGATTCACGAGTATTTGTATTATCTCGAGGTAATCGCAGTGGTCGCACATTTAATTATGTGGTCAATGAACTGGCCAATGGTCGGCAACCGGATATTGATGTGATTGCTGAAGTGGGGTACTTATACCGCACCACTGCCGCCTATGGTAGTGGCAAATTGGGCATGGCTGATTGGGAAAAGGTGCGTACAAAACATCGCGATTTTGCTCGTCCCTTTGCCGCTGAGATGTTTACCTGTTTTATGTTGCGGCATTTTAGTTTGCAGCATGCTGATTACATTGCCGCTCAACGCGCACCGCAGACCGCGGTTAAGCTCGATGACGATATTAAGCGCTATTTCGGTATTGGTAACTCTACCGGCTTGGGTATGGCACCATTTCTAATTAATCATCCATTACTGATTAATCAGTGGATAGAGCAGCGTGAAACGGCCTTAGCCAGAGCCGTTATGGCGGGCAGTGATGGTATTAACTCTGCAGTGCTGGCGCGTCTTCAAGCTATCACCGCTAGAGTCATTCAGCATTTAGGTGAAATTGTCACTGGGGATGAGCAACAAAATCTATCCAATAGTGCGGTGCGAGAAGAACTGCGAGAATTGGCCAGCTGGTTGCTTGATGAAGGCGACAATATTGTCGCCAGTGGTTATACCTGGGCAGAATTAATAGACTACGCCGAGCAGCGTTGGCATGTAGAAACTCAGGAAGTGCTTAACACGATGTTAATCGAGCTGTATCCAGAGTTGGTCGATGAGTTGGAAGAACTGATGGCGGTGGATGAAGATCAGCACCTGATTCCGCAGATGCCGTTAGTCGAATTGAAGGGGCTTATCGAAGATAAATATGACTGGGCGCTGGCGATTGACTTTACTGATCCCGATGCCCAGGGATCGTTTTGGTATCGATCACAAGAAAAGATGGAGCCACGGTTGGGACAAACCCATATTGATATGGGTATGGATAAACAAATGCCGCTAGCGATTGGCCGTATGGTGCAAGACTGTTATCACCAAATTTGTGCCTTCATGGTAGAGTTTCCGCAGCAAGATGTGGCCCATTTTATTCTTCAGCAACCCAGTTTTAGTGGTGCTATTTGCCGTATTCAAACCATGGCCCAGAGTCATTATGGTGATATTCGTGAAAACCTTGTTCACCGCGATGTCTTACCGATTCATCTATTGCGTTGCAAATTGTCGTTTTTTGGTGTCAGTAAATTTGATCCGCGCTCGCGACTGTGGGTACGCAATACCATGTTCCAAGGGGCACCACTTATCAGTGATTTTGATAAGCCCTTTGTCGACGATTGGCAATTTCCTATCAAACCCACGCAAGACAAAAGCAGTGATCCTAGCCGCTAAATTATGAAGGTCTCACGCAATGAATTAACGGCTTGCTTAAAGAAGGCGTTTGAGGGGTTGGGGTTTTCGGTGGGTGACTATGAAGATGCCGCGGCCATGGTCGTTTGGTCGCAAATGCATGGCTTCAATGGGCTACAGCAGTTGCAGCAGGCGCTGCCTTTTCTAAGTAATTGCCCCTGTCTGCACGCCCAACTGATCAGTGATACTGATCAACAGGCACAGCTCGATGGTCAGCAAAGTTCGGTATTGCTCTGTGGCAGTCAAACAGTGCGATTAGCCTGTGCCATTGCTCGTCAGCATGGTAGCGGCCATGTGCGGCTAGATAACTGTCATAACCGTAAATTTATTATCCAGCGTTTAGTCAGCGCCGCTCAGTTGGGAACCGCGCTAATAGCCTATTGGGTTGATGGTAGCACTGGCGTTAAGGTGATGATCGAGCCCTATGCTAAGCAACCAGAGTATCAAGAGTATAGCGCCGCTGATACAGCGGCTAACCAGAGCCTGTTTATTTTTACTGGTAGCGATCTGGCATCACTCGAACAACAGTTTTCCTTACAGTTCAATATCGGTGATCAGGTCAGGCGTTTTTCGACTGAGGCTATGCGTGACAGCTACCAATACAGGCTGGAGCAGGGCATTGAAATCGATCAGCAGTTTTGGTCTGAGTTAGATA
>CBFHVP010000107.1:5346-5577 GCA_965659315.1 uncultured Porticoccaceae bacterium
AACCAGAGTATCAAGAGCATCAAGAGCATCAAGAGTATAGCGTCGCTGATATTCCGGCTAACCAGAGTCTGTTTATCTTTGCAGGTGGCGATTTAGCATCACTAGAGCAACAGTTTTCATCACAGTTCAATCTGGGTGCTCAGCTCAGGGGTTTTTCGACGGAGGCTATGCGTGACAGCTACCAATACAGGCTGGAGCAGGGTATTGAAATCGATGACCAGTTTTGGTCTG
>CBFHVP010000108.1:0-5511 GCA_965659315.1 uncultured Porticoccaceae bacterium
ATAAGCTGGGCAAATGACTGGCTAACAGGGTTTTTCCGGTACCTGGAGGACCGTAAAATAATAGATGATGGCCACCGCTGGCAGCGATTTCCAGCGCTCGTTTAGCATGCTGTTGACCAACGACTTCATTGAGCTGCGCGATGCTGGCAGGTGACGGTGTTATTTTCTGACGCCAGGGTTCCAGCGCCTGACGTTGGTGCAGATGCGCGGATACTTCTAGTAGATGCGCTGCGGGCAGAACGATTAACTCATCAACCAATGCGGCTTCATTGGCATTGTCGCGACTAAGGATAAGTTTCCTACCACTGGCTGCGCAGCGTAATGCCGAGGGCAAAACTGCTGCAACGGGGCGCAACGCTGCCGATAGCGCTAACTCGCCAATAAATTCATAATCAGCGAGCATTTCAGTGGGTACCTGTTTCGATGCCGCGAGTATACCGATGGCAATAGCCAGATCAAAACGACTGCCTTCCTTGGGCAGTTCGGCGGGTGCCAGATTAACGGTAATACGCCGCGCCGGAAACTCAAAGTGAGAGTTGATAATGGCACTGCGCACGCGGTCTTTACTTTCTTTAACCGCGGTTTCTGGCAGGCCAACGATATGAAAGGCGGGCAGGCCATTGGATAGGTGCACTTCGATGGTAACCGCGGCGGCCTCTATACCCTGTTTTGCTCTGGTTTGGACTGTGGCCAGTGACATGGCGGATGATGCTCTGCGTTAGTGCGATTATTTCCTTGTCACGGAATAAGAATAACTCGTGCAGACAGCTGAATATGTCGCTGTGGATTATTTATCGGCGAGGGATGCTTCGAGCTCAGCGAGTTGCTTTTCGAGGGTATCTATTTTTTCTCTTGAGCGCATTAACACGGCGCGCTGAGCATCAAACTCTTCTCGAGTCACTAAATCGAGCTTGCTAAATGTGCTTATCATAGCGCTGCGCAGGTGCCCATGAATTTCGTCGTTGATAGCTTGCGCACCAGCAAGGGTGTTGCTTAGTTGTTGCGATACCTGATTGTAGAGTTCTTCTGCATTCATCTGTGGGGCTCCTCTGGACCAACACTTTAACAAATCTTTCATTATCAATCACAGGTTAGATCACATTAGTCCAAGTTGGTGCGTCGCAGTCTGAGCGCGGGTCATGTTGTGCACCATTGTGGGTCAAAACCCTCATTTGAAAATAAAAATAGCCTTAATTTCGCTGTTTTAAAAGGTTGGCACGCTTAATGCATTTACTAGAAACGAAACATTAGAAACGTAAGCATTGTGCTTAAAACCTTAACTTTTTATTTTTAACTTTACGTCTTGGGAGATGTATCTATGAAAGCTCTAAAAACTGCAATTTTTGCTGCAACTATGATGTCTGGCGCTACTGCAATGGCTGCTGAAGTGTCTGGCAATGTCGCTCTTAGCTCGGACTATTTTTTCCGAGGTATTGACCAGTCTGGTGGTGAAGCACTTTCAGGTGGCTTTGATGTAGCCTTTGATAGCGGGTTCTATGTTGGTACTTGGGCATCAAGTATCGATTTCAGTGGTGGTTTAGAATTAGATTACTACGCTGGCTATGGTGGTTCTTTCTCAGAAGACGTTAGCTATGATATTGGTTACCTCTACTACGGCTACCCACAGGGACCAAGCACAGAAGAATTTGAAGAAATTTACGGAAGTGTTTCGTTCTCTGATGTCACTGTAGGTTTTGCTTATTCCGATGACTACTACGCGTCGACTGGAGATTCAACTTATGTTTATGTTGATTATGGTATGTCTCTCAGCGAAACAGTTAGCCTGGCTTTCCACTACGGCACTATGTCTGCTGATGACGATGCCAATGAAGCGGATGATTACTCAATTTCTCTAAGCACTGAAGCAGCTGGGTTAGGCTTCGATCTAAGCTGGATTGACTCGTCTGAAGATGGTGGCTTATTCGCCGACAATGAGTTTGTTCTGACAATCTCTAAGTCTCTATAAATCAAACCTTTATTGTTTATTAAAAGATGGGTGGCTGCGGCCACCCTATGGAGATAACGTATGAAATTAATAACTGCAATCGTAAAACCTTTCAAGCTCGATGAAGTGAGAGAGGCTTTGGGCGACCTAGGCGTTGCTGGCGTAACTGTTACTGAAGTGAAAGGCTTTGGTCGTCAAAAAGGTCATACAGAGTTGTATCGCGGTGCTGAATATGTTGTGGATTTTCTACCCAAGGTCAAGCTCGAGATTGCTCTAGCTGACGAGATGGTAGATAGCGCCGTTGAAGCGATTTCTAAAGCTGCACAAACGGGGAAAATCGGTGATGGCAAGATTTTCATTTCAACGCTTGACGACGTAATTCGCATCCGCACCGGTGAGACCGGCGCTGAAGCAGTATAGAGAGGACTGAAAAATGACTGATATTTTCCAATTACAGTACGCGCTAGACACCTTTTACTTCTTGATGTGTGGCGCACTAGTTATGTGGATGGCGGCTGGTTTTGCCATGCTCGAAGCGGGTTTAGTGCGTGCTAAAAACACCACTGAAATTCTCACTAAAAACATCGCCCTATTTGCGGTAGCCTGCACCATGTACATGGTTTGTGGTTACGCAGTAATGTACGGCGGTGATATCTTCCTGAGCAGTATTACTGGTGACGGTGCTACTGGTGTTGAAGAGCCTGCTACCTATGCGCCTTCTGCTGATTTCTACTTCCAGGTTGTATTCGTTGCTACCGCAATGTCTATTGTTTCTGGTGCGGTTGCTGAGCGTATGAAGCTGTGGGCATTCTTGGCCTTTGCTGTTGTGATGACTGGCTTTATCTACCCAATGGAAGGTGCGTGGACATGGGGCGGTGCTTCGGTGTTCGGTATGTATACTTTAGGTGACTTAGGATTCTCTGACTTCGCTGGTTCAGGTATCGTGCATATGGCTGGTGCTTCTGCGGCTCTTGCTGGTGTACTTTTGCTGGGTGCGCGTAAAGGTAAGTATGGAGCCAACGGTGAGGTAAATGCTATTCCGGGTGCAAACTTGCCAATGGCGACACTAGGTACCTTTATCCTGTGGTTAGGCTGGTTTGGCTTTAACGGTGGTTCTGTTCTGGCTACTGCTTCTGTCGAAAGTGCCAACGCTGTTGCTGTTGTATTTATGAACACCAATGCCGCTGCGGCTGGTGGTCTGATTGCTGCCCTTTTAGTAGCCAAGGCTTTATTCGGTAAAGCAGATTTGACCATGACACTTAATGGTGCACTGGCAGGTTTGGTTGCTATTACCGCAGAACCTTCTACACCAACTGCACTTGAAGCTACTTTGTTTGGTGCTGCCGGTGGTGTTCTGGTTGTATTCAGTATCCTAGCGCTTGATAAGCTTAAGATTGATGATCCTGTAGGTGCTATCTCTGTACACGGTGTTGTTGGTCTATTAGGTCTGTTACTTGTACCGTTGACTAATGATGGGTCTACCTTCTCAGGCCAGCTTATTGGTGCTGCTACCATCTTTGTATGGGTATTTGGCGCTAGCTTAGTGGCATGGGGTATCTTGAAAGCCACTATGGGCATTCGCGTCTCTGAGGAAGAAGAGTTCAGCGGTGTTGATATCGCAGAGTGCGGTATGGAAGCCTACCCCGAGTTTGCAAATTCTAAGGCCTAATTACCCCCAACTATTAGAGCTTTAAAAACTTTTTGCATTCAACTTGACGGAGCCCGAAAGGGCTCCGTTTTTTTATGGGCAGTTTAAACAGGTTGAGGTGAATAGTTTTTTTATGTTTGTTTTCAGCGGCAGATGCAATTTTTAATAGAAACAGGTATCTTTACTAGCCATACTTTAACTACATGGCTACTAAGAAGAAAAGACTTATGAAATTGATTACTGCTGTTATTAAACCGTTCAAGCTTGATGATGTGCGAGAGGCACTAGCCGATATTGGTGTTCAGGGTATTACCGTAACCGAGGTAAAGGGTTTTGGTCGTCAGAAGGGCCATACTGAGCTCTATCGCGGCGCCGAATATGTGGTGGATTTTCTGCCTAAGATTAAACTTGAAATCGCTGTGGGTCAGGATTTAGTCGATAGTACTGTCGAGGCAATCACCAAAGCGGCGGCTACGGGAAAAATTGGCGATGGTAAGATATTTATTTCGTCGCTGGATGAGGTGATCCGCATTCGTACAGGCGAGACTGGCGAAGAGGCGCTTTAGACAGGCTGTTTACGCCCAATGAGTTGCCTTCGGACTGCTCTGTAAGCATTAAAACATCCTACACTATGAGGAGTGACTCCCTTGTGTGCTCCAGTGTATTGATTTATTTTTCAGGACCATGAATGTGTTAATTAAACCTATCGTCGCGCGCGTAGCCGCGGCATTCACAGTGATTGTCGCCTTATCATCCCCTGTGTTGGCTGAGGTGCCTGCTGCAGTAAATGACTTGATCCTGGCACAGTTAAAATCGGGCCGTCCCGACCTTGAGTACAGCGTTGTAGGTAAAAGCGCCATCACAGGATTTTATGAAGTGCAGGTGCAGAACGGACCCTTGCTCTATGTCTCTGCCGATGGCAACCATTTTTTCGATGGCAGTCTCTTTTTGATCAAGTCAGGACAATTTGTCAATCTTCGCGATATGCAGATGATGGGCCAGCGGCGACAGCTTTTTGCTAGCCGCGGTACCGAGGATATGATTATTTTTAAGCCTTCAGGTGCGACCAAGGCGATTATGAATGTGTTCACCGATATCGACTGCGGCTACTGCCGTAAACTCCATCAAGAGGTGGCGGAGCTCAATGCGCTGGGTATCGAGGTACGTTATTTGGCTTACCCGAGGGCAGGTATCCCCTCATCCTCCTACGATAAGATCGCCACAGCCTGGTGCGCCAAAGATCAGCAGCAAACGCTGACTAAAGCCAAGCGTGGAGAGTCTGTTGCGACTGCAGTCTGTGCCGATAACCCAGTAGCTGATCACTTTGCCTTGGGGCAGCGCATTGGGGTAGCGGGGACGCCTGCTATCGTACTAATGGACGGCACCCTGATCCCTGGGTATCAACCGGCGGAATCTTTTGCTCAGATTCTTGGATTAACGGATTCCGGTAGTTGATTGTTCGAGATAAAAATATCCCCGAATATTTTCCTCAATAGTATAGAATAGTCAGCCTTAAAAGGGGTCGGTTAGTCGTAAGACTAGCGTCCTAGATTACTAGTTGGTGCTGTAGTGCACCGCTTTTTATTAAATCAGCTCGGAGAACTTAGGTGCGATCGGTAAATATCGGCATCTGCGGATTAGGTACAGTTGGTGCCGGCGTTTATAACGTTCTAAACCGCAATTTAAAACAGATTAATTCACGGGCCAATTGTGAGCTTGTTGTTGCGCAAATTGGCGCGCGTCGTGACAATCCCAACTGCGATACCACAGATGCAGCAATGACCCGGGATATATTTGATGTCGCTAAAAACCCTGAGATAGATATCGTTGTCGAGTTGATTGGCGGCACTGATGTCGCTTTAGAGTTGGTAATGCTGGCTATCGAAAATGGCAAGCATGTGGTCACGGCCAACAAAGC
>CBFHVP010000109.1:0-5364 GCA_965659315.1 uncultured Porticoccaceae bacterium
ACTGACACCAACGCTTTCCGCCAGAGGCAGAATAATCGGGATAGCAATAGCAAATACACCCCAGCTAGAACCGGTTGCAAACGCAATCAGTGCCATAGTGATAAAGGTGAGGGCGGGCAACATAAGGGGTGTCATTAATGGCGCTACATTATTAATAACATAGGTTGCCAATCCCAATTGGTCATTCACTTCCTTAAAGACAAAGGCCATCACAACCATGGTTAATGCCGGTAGCATGATTTTGATACCATCAAGAGCCGCATCAAACATCTGCGCCCAAGCCATTAGTCGCTGCACACCGAATAAAGTAATAGTGACGGCAACCGCCATAATGACACCGATCTGCACATCCAAGTCATACCAAATACTAAAGCCTAGTAGAGCCACAATGGGTAGCACAAAGTGATAGATTTGAACCTTATCCTCTGCCTCGGGGATGCTGTGTTCCGATGTTTCATCAATGGCTTGTGGTGCGGTACCACTGGCCGCTCTTTGTTGTGCTGTTTTCATCATACCCAGTGCGGGCACAATACCTGCCGCGACTAAAGGCACCAGAAGCACCGCCACTATGGGGTATACCATGTAGGGAATAGCGCTAATATAAAGGGCCATACCCTGTCCTGATTCAGCATAACCGGAGTCCATAAATAAGCCGGCATAAAACACAGCCCAAGTAGAGACTGGTACTAGCACGCAGATTGGCGCCGCTGTGGAATCGACGACATAGGCAAGCATTTCTCGCGACACTTTAAACTTATCCGTCACCTTGCGCATTGATGAGCCGACGGCAAGAGCATTCAGGTAATCGTCGATAAAAACAACCAAGCCCAATAGCCAAGTGTAGAGTAGTGCACTTTTTGAGTTTTTGGCTTTTGAGGACAGTGCGCGGCTAAAGGCATTAGCGGCTCCCACGCGCATCAGCAACGTAATCAGACTGCCCATCAACCCGCAGACAATAATGATCCAGGCAATGGTTTCATCCATCATCACATCGAGCAGTACCGCGGAAAAGTTACTTAGAGCAGCAGCTGGTTCGAGCATTAATAATCCAACAAACACACCAGCCAGTAATGATTCAATGGGTCGGCGACTCAGTATCGCGGTAATCACGGTGACCAGTGCTGGAAGCAGTACTAGCAAACTAGGTTCGGTAGCCAAAAGAAATCTCCTCGATGAGTTGTCGGTTTATCATAGGTACTGATGGTTATTGATAAAGTCATGCCGTTTGTTGGTTTATTGCCCATCAAGCGGTATCTACAATAGACTTTGCCTTGAAGATTCAGTTAGCGCAACTGATAGGTCTCAACGACAATCGTCTAAAACCATTAATTACGACATCGCAATGGACTGTATGCGGACTATATACCTCTGCATAATGCTTTCCAACTTTACCCATGTCATACGACATGCTATAACATGATCTGATGCTTCGCAATATTTTGACCGAGGATTTACGGTCATTGTGCGATGCGATTTTTATAATAATCATAAAACAGGGGTTTACTATGTCAGTGTTACAGCAGCGGTTACTGAATGGTTGGCCGCTTTTCTTTATCATTGCTGTATTCAGTGCGCTTATTATGACCGTGGGTATTTGGTCAATTGGGGTGACGACAGCGGAGGAAACTGTGGCGTTACTGCGTCTGTCAGTACAGATTTCCGCGCCATGGATTTATATAACCTTTATTGCGTCTGCTCTGGTGAAGCTTTTTCCGAACAAGACCTCTCGCTGGGTACTGCGTAATCGACGTTATTTTGGTCTTTCATTTGCCGCCGCAATGGGCTGGCAGATGCTGTTTATCATTGTATTATTTTCGGCCTATATGCCTTATTACATGGAGGAGCTTCATAAGACCAGCGACCTTATCCTGCGTACTGCTGCCTATATTGTTTTATTTGCCTTAACGATTACCTCATTTTATCCAGTGCGTCGGAGAATGCGTCAGCAACATTGGCGATGGCTCCATCTGTTCGGTGTATGGCTGATGTTTCTATCAATCTGGGTAAGTTATGCCAGTATCGTCTTTATTGAACAACCGACTACAGTCGCCTATGTTATGTTTATTCTTGGTTCAATTGTGCTTGTTGTGCGACTTGCCGCTTACCGATTATCTACAGCAAGTACTAGAAATTAACGATTGCAATGTTACGCTCCTGTCGATAATGGTTCGTTGGTATTAGAGGCTCGGGACATTAGGTGACCTAGTTAAAGGATTGTTTTCTAATCCAGATGCGCCGTTGGCTAGTATCAGCATAAGCTGGTTTTTGTACCTTAAAAAAGATTAAGTACGCGATGAATAATGAAATCACAGCAAATAATGATGCCCTTAAGGGCCCTATATTTGCCACCTTTATAAAATACATGCTGCCCTCTCTTTTTGGGTTGATCGCCATGACATCCGGTTCGTTGGTGGATGGTATGTTTATCGGCAACTATGAGGGGGCGACGGCCTTGGCGGCGGTTAACCTGATTATTCCAATCACAACCCTACTGTTCGGTGTCAGCATGATGGTATCGATTGGTGGTGCTGTGCGCGGCGGCAAGTATTTAGGCGAGAAAAATACCACCGCGGCATCAGCAATCTTCAGCAAAACCCTCATATTTATGCTTGTTTATGGTGTGATAGTGATTGCATTAGGGCTGGTATTTGAGGACAACATTTTTGCCAGTTTAGGGGCCGATGAGACACTGTTTCCAGTGATGAGTGAATACTATCGGATTATCTTTCCATTTCTGTTTTTCCAGTTTGTTGTTATCCAGCTGTATTTTTTTATTCGTCTAGATGGCTTTCCCAATTTAGCAGCCATAGCACTCGCGGTGGGTGCATTGGGCAATATTGTATTGGACTATCTGTTTATCGCCGTCTTTGACTGGGGGCTTGCTGGTGCAGCATTGGCGACAGGGCTATCAGAAGTGATGTCGCTTATAGTGATGCTGGTTTACTTTGTTAATCCAAAACGGAAGATATTCTTTGGCTTGCGGCAAACGCATTGGGGCGAGTTGTTTAAAGCGGCTTATAACGGCATCTCAGAATTTATCAATGAGGTATCCGGTGCGATTATCGCCTTTATATTTAACTGGATGCTTATTCAACGCGCAGGCGTGGATGGTGTAGCCGCGATTACATTAGTTAACTATTTGTTGTTTGTTGGGTTTATGGCATATTTTTCAGTTTCAGACTCCATCCAAGTGATTATTTCGCAAAATTTTGGTGCGCAAAACCCCCAGAGAATTCGTGCCTTTCTGCGTACTGCGGGGACCATGATTGTAGCAATTAGTGCAGTTATTATTGGGTTGTTGATCGTTGGAAGTGAATCGATGATCAGTCTATTTATTGATACCGAACGCGACAGCGACACGCTTGCACTCGCCTTAGAATTTGTCACCTACGTGTGGCCAGTATTTATCTTTGCCGGCTTTACTATGCTGATATCCGGTTATCTCACCGCGATACATCTGCCTCTACAATCGGCAGTTGTGGCTACCTGCCGCAGTTTGATTATGCCGGCGGGATTACTGATTCTGTTTTATATATTGTTGGAGGATTATCGTTTTGTCGCGGCTATTTCAGTTGCCGAGGCGATTAGTTTCGTTATAGCGCTAACATTGTATCTGTATCACACCCCAATGAAGGTGATGCGGGAGCAGGGTTGAACCTTTATCAGGTCGATGTATTAGCAAAACTGCGCCAAGAGATAGGTTATTAAATCGCTTGTTAAATCGCATGAGCTAGCTATGATTACCTTGCGCAAGCGAGTTTAAGTCACTGTTTTACGTGTATTTTTAGGTTTAAATAGTTGTTTACCTCAATGCCGCCGCTGATTTATAATAAGGCGCTTACTTTTTAAAACCTCACAGAGGTAAGCGTCCCCTATGTTACGTATTTCCCATGAAGCATTAACCTTTGACGATGTACTGCTAGTACCCGGTTACTCTGCAGTTACGGCCAAAGATGTGTCTACCCACGCACAGCTGACCCGCGGTATCAGAATGAATATCCCGTTGGTCTCCGCGGCCATGGATACCGTGACTGAATCCCGTTTAGCTATCGCTATTGCCGCTGAGGGTGGGGTTGGCATCATTCATAAAAGTATGACCATTGAACAGCAAGCCAAAGAAGTGCATATGGTCAAAAAGTTTGAGAGTGGTGTGGTTAAGGATCCTCATACCATACAGTCCAGCGCAACCCTGCAGGAATTGCATGATCTATCCGTGGCTAACAATATTTCTGGCCTACCTGTGATTGAAGATGGCAACCTGATTGGTATTGTGACCCGTCGCGATGTGCGCTTTGCCACCGATATGGATGCTTTGGTGACCTCGGTGATGACGCCAAAACAAGATTTGGTCACGGTCAACGAAGGCGCCGACCCCGACGAGGTGCGCGCACTATTACACCAGCATAGAATTGAAAAGGTACTGGTGGTCAACGATAACTTTGAGCTTAAAGGGCTGATTACCGTTACCGATATTGATAAAGCTGAACAGCACCCCAATGCCTGTAAAGATGATCAGGGCCGACTGCGTGTTGGTGCCTCTGTTGGTGTTGGCGAGGGTACCGATGAACGCGTCGCGGCATTGGTGGCGGCAGGCGTTGACGTATTAGTGGTTGATACTGCCCATGGTCATTCAAAAAATGTTTTGGATCGCGTGGCGTGGATTAAAAAACATTACCCAGAAGTACAGGTTATCGGTGGCAATGTCGCCACCGGCGCAGGCGCTAAAGCACTGGCCGATGCCGGAGCCGATGGCGTTAAAGTCGGTATTGGTCCGGGGTCAATTTGCACCACCAGAGTGGTGACCGGTATCGGTGTACCGCAGATCACCGCCATTGCTGAGGCAGTGGCCGCCTTGGAAGGCACCGATGTGCCAGTTATCGCTGATGGCGGTATTCGCTATTCAGGTGATATGTCGAAAGCGGTGGTGGCAGGGGCCAGTGCAGTAATGATGGGTTCCATGTTGGCCGGCACCGAAGAGGCGCCGGGTGAAATTGAAATCTATCAAGGCCGCTCCTACAAGTCCTACCGCGGTATGGGCTCACTTGGTGCCATGGCACGCAGTCAGGGCTCCAGTGATCGCTATTTTCAAGATGCCAATGCCGGTGCTGAGAAATTAGTCCCTGAAGGTATTGAGGGTCGTGTACCGTACAAAGGGCCAGTGGCGGCCATTATTCATCAGATGATGGGCGGTTTGCGCTCGGCCATGGGCTACACCGGTTGCAGCACTATCGAGCAAATGCGTACCGAACCCGAATTTGTGCGGGTGACTTCAGCGGGCACAAGCGAGAGCCATGTGCACGATGTGCAGATTACCAAGGAAGCACCGAACTATCCGGCCGGTGGTCGTTGATCGGTGACATTGTT
>CBFHVP010000110.1:0-5209 GCA_965659315.1 uncultured Porticoccaceae bacterium
ACGGCGGCGGGGGGCTTCCGGAGCCATCTGTGCGCCTTGCATGGCATCGATACGCGACAGTCTGCCGACCATGGCTTGATCTAATTGCACTGGTTTGCCCGCATCGGCTGATAGTTTTTCCAGCTCCTGTAATTCTTCACGCAGTTGACACAGACGCACACGGAAAGCCTGTTGCTGTGCTCTGTCCATTAGATTGCTGGCATCTCGTCAATAGCATAGGCTTGTTGCGCCAACCAGGGTGCAATACTAACTAATTGTGGAACGATTTCATCAGTGTAGATAGAGCGACAGATCTGGGCAATTTGATCAGGTAGAGCGCCTAATTCATTGTGGCGGCACAGCATGGTTAGGTGTCTGGCATTGGCGCCATTGGCGAGTTTAAGCACATGGCACCCTGTCAGTAATTGCGGGTAGCGCACCATGCACAGACCAGTAGTAATGGCCCAACCCTGACCCGATTGCACAAAACGCATCAGGGTTTGGGTGCTATCTAATTCATAGGTAGTCTGCAGTTGTATATTAAGACGGCGGGCGATGAGATCGGTGAGAGCGCCCAATCTGGATTGTCTGGTGTAATGAATAAAGGGGACGTTTTCGGCTAACCATGCGGCTGTCGCTTTACCCTCCTGAGCATAGTGATCTGGCACGATCATAACAAAGGGGTCCCGTAGCACTGGGTAGCGCTGTAATTCAGGGTGCTCATCAATGGGATCACTGGTAATTAAGATATCGAGATCACGCTTAAGTAGGTCCTGAGATAATGATGAACCCAGTCCAGTACGCAGTGATAGTTTTGATGCAAAGGGTTTTATCTGCTGCATAAACTCGACACCGGCAACATCACAAAATGAATCTACCATACCGATATTGAGTGGAAGTAGACCGCCTTCAGCACATAGCCGCACATCAGTCAGCATACGCTGCGTATCATTGATCATCTGCTGAGCATAGTCCCTGAGTACTTGCCCGCTGGGGGTGAGTTTTATTGGCCGCGAGCGGGTGATAACCAGCTGTGTCTCAGTTTGTGCTTCTAATTGCTTGATGGTCTGGGATACCGCCGATTGGGTGATACCTAGACGCTCAGCGGCCTGAGTCAGGGTGTCTGCCTCGGTCACTGCGGCAAAGATACGCAGCGCAGAGATTTCAATAGTTTTGCTGTTTTTCATAGCGCTAGAGTATAAGCGATGAATACGGTTGTGCCTTACTCAGCTGCGGCAAGACTTCTTAATGCTGCGACACCAATTGCGACACCTTGATACTCTGCCATGGCGTCGAGCAAACAATCCCATAAAAATTCTGTTGCGGCGATATCGCTGAGAATATGGAAACACAGGGTACTACCGATATCTTGGCGGATAACCACAGCATTGATTTTGGCCACAGAGGTTTGCGCGATTTGTCCTTGAGCAAACTGCTGAGGGCGCAGATCGATAGCGCAGATTTTGGCTAACATTTCTGCCGCAGTGCTACCTGTGAGCGCCAGCCAACTATGGCTATCGGCACGGGGTAGGCTATAGGTTTGCGCGGGCAACTGTTGCTGATTAAGTGTGTCGATCAGAGTTGATTTGCCGTTAATATCGGCCAATATCAGTAGCTCTTGTTGCGACAGTCTAGCCACCAAGCTGTGGTCACTTTGTCGTATGGCTCTGTTGGGCGCGTCTGGCAGGTTAACGCCTTGACTGTTCGCCCAGGCCGGCGCACCTGCACCTTTAAAACCGCTGCGCGGTAGCGTTGATAAGTCGACCAGCCCCAAGTGAGCGGCGAGTAGCGCTTCCATTGCAGGGTCGGCATAGTGGTTGACAATAATGGCATCCGCTAGCTGTTCAAATTGTGCCTGCAGTTGGCTGTGACGACGGTAGATGGGGCTACGGCGATTACTTTGGGTTGCAGTCAGTTCGGTCATGGTTATAACGCCTGTCGCTCAGTGTGCGGATCATAAAAGGGTAGGGCAACAACCTCGGCGTCGACCATTACACCGCCAGTCGAGCGAATGGTTATCAGGTTGCCGGGTTCGGCTTTATCCGGTTGCACATAGGCCAAGCCAATAGGCTTGGACAAAGTGGGCGAGTAGTTGCAGGAGGTAACGCGTCCGGTCATCTGCTCACCATCGATTACCAGATGGCTCTCCAAAGGAATTGGTGCATTGGGGTTGTTGATAACAAATCCCACGAGACTTCTTGTTGGGGTTTTTTTAGCTAATTCCTCGAGGGTTCTGCCGCCGACAAAGAAGGGTTTTTTAGTCGATACCGCCCAGCCCATTTGCACTTCTGCAGGATTAGACATAGCGTCGGTATCTTGACCAATAATAATATGCCCCTTTTCCAAGCGCAGTATGCGCTGCGCTTCAATGCCAAAAGGCTTGATATCGTCGGCTTCACCAGCGTTAAGTAAGGCGTCCCACAGGGCTTCACCATACTGGTGGGGGATATGCACTTCATAGCCGAGCTCGCCAACAAAGCCGACGCGAATAATCCGCGCCGCTATGCCTGCGACAGTCCCTTGGCGCACGCCCATATAGGGAAAGGCTTCTGCCGACAGATCAATATCGGTGCAGAGCTTGGCCAGTACTTCGCGCGCTTTTGGCCCGGCGATATTAACGCCACAATATGCCGCAGTCACATTGGCTATATCGACATCCAGACGCCATTGGGCATTCCATTTCAGCATGGTCTGATAGACGCGATCGACGCCGCCCGTAGTGGCGGTAACATAGTAATGCTGCTCGCTAAAGCGACAGGCGACACCATCGTCGATAACCACACCGGCCTCGTTGGTGAGTAAAGCATAACGGGCTTTGCCCACCGGCTGCTTAATAAAGCCAAAGGTATAGAAACGATTGAGAAATTCACCGGCATCGGCACCGCGCACTTCGATACCGCCAAGGGTGGAGACATCCACCACGCCGACATTATTGCGCACATTGTTGACCTCATTGTTAATACAGCGATCGCGCTCTGCAGCTGCGCCATAGAAAGCCGGTCGGTACCAGGCACCGGCCTGAAGCATTTGGGCGCCGGCTTCGATATGACGATAATGCATAGCACTGCGTCGTGCCGGATAAAAACTGCGTCCCGCGCTATGGCCGAGATGCTCTGGAGCAAAAGGTGGCCGCGCTGTGGTCACACCGGTGTCGGCGACCGTGCGATTGGTGGCTGCTGCCACCAGTCGCGCCGCCGCCAATGCCGAGTGCCGGCCCTGTGAGGGCCCCATACCACAGGTGGAATAGCGTTTAACCAGTTGAATATGCTCATAGCCATCACCTGTGGCATTAATAATATCGGCGATGGTGAGGTCTTCATCGAAATCAACAAACTCTTTGCCCTTGGGGTGGGCAAAGATTGGCCAGTGATGATTGGGACTATGCTTTTGCCGAGCGATAGCCCTAGGGGTGGGTTGCTGGTTTAGTCCCAGCGCTTTGGTTGCAATGGTTGCGGCTCTGGCGCCTTCGGCAAGGCAGGCCTCTAAATCCCATTGACTATTGACTGAACCCGCCACCTGCAGTGCCTCGGGCAGGTTACTCAGAGTAAACATGGCGGATTTATCGTCGTAGCTCAACTGAGCGCCGGCCTGGCAGGCCAGCTGGTAGGTGGGGGTATAACCCACCGCCATACACAACAAGTCGCAAGCGATAACTTCACCATCATCAGCACAGATGCCGGGCTCAATAATCTGGCGCACCTCAACGCTACAAAGATGATTATTGCGTTGTTTAGCGCTGTAAACGGCGTAGGCGCTTTGCACTCTAATCCCGCGTTTGGCAACAGCTTTAGTGAGGGCGCTGCTATTCGGTTTAGCGCGTAGATCAATAATGGCTTTGACAGTGACACCGGCATCGAGTAAATCTAATGCATTGGCGTAGCCATCATCATTGCCGGTGACAATGACTGCGGCGTTTCCGGGGCGCACAGCATAGAGATGTATCAAGCGCTGGGCGGCGCTACTCATCATCACCCCAGGGATATCGTTATTGTGAAAAACCGCCTGCTGCTCCAATGCACCTGTACACAGAATGGTCTGCTTGGCGCGCACTTTGTACAGACGTTTGCCACAGATAATAGGCAGCCAGTTATCGGCAAACCAGGCATTGACCACCGCGTTGTTCATGCAGGTAATATTGTTATGGTTATTGACCTCAAGTACCAACTGATCGCGGACGCTGCTAGCCAAAGTACCGGCGGCATCGAAGCGGGCGTAATTGAGAGAGCCACCTAATAAGGGGTTTTCATCGACTAGAAGCACCTCGCAGTTACTTTCAGCGGCGGTAAGCGCGGCCTGCAATCCACTTGGACCGGCGCCGACAACGACGATATCGAAAAACTTGTACTGTTTGTCGTAGTAGTCCGGCTTAAGTTGTTGGTCAATCACGCCAAGACCGGCTTTTTTGCGGATCAATGGCGCCCATTTTTCCCATATACCTCGCGGTTTAAAAAACGCTTTATAGTAGAAGCCTACGGGTAAAAATCTGGAGAATAATCCTAGTAGGGAACCACGATCATAGCGCAGACTACCGCTGTAGTTCTGTCCCATCACTGCGAGGTTATCGGTAATGGCTTCGCGGTCGGCGAGAGCATTGGGATTGGAGGGTAGTTGCACCAGCGTATTGGCATCTTGGCCGGCCATGGTCAAAACACCACGGGGGCGATGATATTTAAATGAGCGACTGAGCAGCCATTGATTATTAGCCGCTAGGGCACTGGCAATACTGTCGCCGGCGAAGCCAAGGTAAGCTTTATTTTCAAAACTAAAGCTCACCGACTGATCTCGGTCAATCAGCGATCCATAGGGTGCGGGTAGTCGTTTCATAGCGGTTGCTCCGCAGATGGCTCGTTAAAATCAATGCGTTGCTGAAATATCTCGCTGGCTTCGAAGGTGCGTATCACCTCATCGGTGATGGTGTTGCGTTGGGCTAAGAACCAAAAGGAACTGGCGGTATGGCACCACCATTCAGTGACGATACCGGCAGCGTTATCATGAAAAAAAACATACTCAGCCCATTGTCTTGAATCAGTGTTGCGCGGATCTGGCATGGGGTGGTATTCACCACCATAGGTAAACTCTGAAATATTGCGCGGGCCATTAAGCGGGCAGGTTAATAGTTTCATCTGATATCTCCGTTAATGACTGGCGGCGGTGGCGCCGGCTTCATTAACCTGATCGTACTGATAAAAACGCTCGAGCTCGAAGGGCTTGATAATATCCGGTACTTTTT
>CBFHVP010000111.1:0-5026 GCA_965659315.1 uncultured Porticoccaceae bacterium
TAGTCGCTCGGATAGGTTGGCGGTTGCATAACGGACGTCCGACATTACCCTCACAACAGGCTAAACCGCTGATGTTGCTCGCACATTGGGTGCCGGTAATTTTGCTGGCTGGGCTGGCTTTAATGTTGGTTAGTGGACCGATTATGGTATGGACAAAAGGCTTTCCCATCAATATTTTTGGGCTTATTAGCCTACCCTCTCCGCTCGGCAAAATAGATACCCTTCATGAGGTCTTCGAGGTCGTGCATAAAATCGGAGCCAAACTATTGTTTTTTGCTTTTCTGCTGCATATTTTGGGCGTTCTGAAGCACCTTGTGGTGGATAGAGACAATATGCTAAAAAGGATGCTAGTACCCATCAAAAAATAATTCTGGTGTTTGACTATGCAGCCCCCTAAAACCCTTAAAAATATCGCACTATTTGGCCTCGGTGAAGCAGGTACCCTGATTGCCATAGATCTACAAAAGGCGGGTATCTCCGTTACTGCCTACGACCCCAAAGATATTCCAACCCCTGCTGGCGTTGATCGGGTACAGTCACCACAGGAAGCCGTGACAGCAGCCGATGTAATTATCGGACTCACTGCAGGCGACGATGCAATAACCGCTATAGATCAGGCCATAACGACGATCCCATCAACCGCACTGTATGCGGACTTTTCAACCAATTCTGCCGCAGCAAAGTTGGCAATGGCAGAGAGAGCCGTCGACCATGGTTTTGATTTTGTCGATGTCGCACTGATGACGGTGGTACCAGGCAACGGGTTGCGAACACCGGTTACGGTTTCAGGATCCGGTGCCAAACGTTTTGAGCAATTGTTTGCTCCTGTTGAAATGCCCATCACTCGTATAGAGGGAAATGCCGGCGAGGCGGCTACCAGAAAACTGCTGCGCAGTGTGATGATGAAAGGATTGGCAGCGGTAATAATTGAATCAATGCGCGCCGGCGAGGCCGCCAATTGCAGTGAATGGCTTTGGCAAAATCTTGTAGAGCAAATCACTCAAGCGGATCAAACCTTGCTTCGTCGCCTAGTAGCTGGCACGCAACCTCATGCTAGTAGACGACTGCATGAAATGGAATGCGCTGCGGAATTACTGCAGGACCTCAATATTGAACCAGCAATGACCAAAGCAACAATTGATGGCCTAAAAATGGTAATCAAAAGTGGGCTACCTGCAATACCTGATTAACAAAAATAGAACCACTTTACTGGTTAGGATTAACTCTTATTCCCCAACGAGCTGCACTTGCCAGCCCGATTATGCTTTATATCACCCAGTCACTACTCAGGGCGCATATGAGGAAATAGCAACACGTCTCTAATAGAAGGCGAGTCGGTCAGTAACATCACTAAGCGGTCGATACCAATTCCCTCACCAGCGGTGGGTGGCATACCGTACTCCAACGCGCGAATATAGTCGGCATCAAAATGCATTGCCTCATCATCACCCGCTTCTTTCTCCGCCACCTGCTGTCGAAACCGTGATTCCTGATCTTCCGCATCATTAAGCTCCGAGAAACCATTGGCAATTTCGCGGCCACCAACAAAAAACTCAAAGCGATCAGTGACATGGGGATCTTGATCATTGCGCCGCGCTAAGGGTGATACCTCGGCGGGATACATGGTGATAAATGTGGGCTGCTCTAAAAGATGCTCAACCGTCTTCTCAAAAATCTCAATCTGCACTTTACCCAGGCCCCAAATATCTTTGAGCGGGATATGCAAGCCTTTAGCGATCTCGCGTGCACCAGCTTCATCCGCCAACTGTTCGGCACTGATATCAGGGTTGTACTGTAAAATCGAGTCGAATACTGATAGACGCACAAAGGGTTCGGCAAAATCATAATGGGTCTCACTAACCACCTCACCCTGATCATCTTTAATGGTATTAACGACTTTGGTAGAACCCAGTACATCGATGGTCATTTTACGCAACATATCTTCTGTTAAATCCATCAGATCATTAAAATCGGCATAGGCCTGATAAAATTCCAGCATGGTAAACTCGGGGTTGTGTCGCGTTGATAAACCCTCATTGCGGAAATTACGGTTTATTTCATAAACACGCTCAAAACCACCCACCACCAAACGCTTCAGATACAACTCCGGCGCGATACGCATATACATATCAATATCCAGTGCATTGTGATGGGTCACAAACGGACGAGCCACTGCGCCACCAGGAATAACCTGTAGCATGGGGGTTTCCACTTCCAGATAGTCGGCCTCATTTAAGTAGCGGCGAATAAAGTCCACCACTTTGGAGCGGATACGGAATGTGTTACGCACTTCTGGGTTAACAATTAAATCGACATAACGCTGACGGTAGCGCATCTCTTGGTCGGCCAGACCATGGAATTTATCCGGCAATGGACGCAACGCCTTAGTGAGTAGCTGGTACTGATCCATCTGCACATAGAGGTCACCCTTACCCGATAGATGCAACGCTCCCTCGACTCCAACAATATCCCCTAAGTCCAATGACTTGGCGAAAGGTCGCGCCTCTTTAGTCACATACAGCTGGATAGTATCCGAGCTGTCCTGAACCACGATAAAAGCGCCACGGTTGCGAATCACGCGGCCGGCAACGGATACCACCTTAGCCAGTTTTTCCAACTCTTCTTTAGTCTCATGACCAAAGCCAGACTGCAGTTCGGCCGCACTGTGTTGCGGTCGAAAATCATTGGGAAATGTCGTGCCATCCTGCTCGCGCAATGCGGTTAGTTTGGCGCGGCGCTCGGCAATTAGCTTATTTTCATCTTGTTGGTCAGTCATATTTCAATCTTTACTTTAAATTTGAATGTAGGGTAAGAGACCCGTTATTAATATAAGAGACTAGAGACCCGCTTTTAATGAGGCAACAATAAACTGGTCTAACTTGCCATCCAGTACCGCCTGCGTATTCCGTGTTTCAACGCTTGTACGCAAGTCCTTAATCCGTGCATCATCTAAAACATAGGAGCGAATTTGACTGCCCCAGCCAATATCCGATTTAGTCTCCTCAGTCGCCTGAGCCGCCTCAGCACGTTTTTGCATCTCCGCCTCATACAGCTTGGCGCGCAACATCTGCCAACACTTATCGCGATTCTGATGCTGCGATCGCTGGCTCTGACACTGCACCACTATACCACTGGGTTCATGGGTCAAGCGTACCGCTGAATCGGTTTTGTTAATATGCTGACCACCAGCACCTGAGGCACGATAGGTATCGGTACGAACATCTGATGGGTCGATTTCTATATCTATATTGTCATCAATCTCAGGAGAGACATAGACTGCAGAAAAAGAGGTATGACGACGATTACCTGAGTCAAAGGGTGATTTGCGCACTAATCGATGAACTCCAATCTCGGTACGTAACCAACCAAATGCATATTCCCCAGTTATCTGTACTGTGGCGCTTTTAATACCTGCCACCTCACCAGCCGAACATTCCACCAACTCTGCCTTGAAGCCTTTATCATCTGCCCAACGTAAATACATACGCAGTAGCATTTCAGCCCAATCCTGCGCTTCAGTGCCACCAGACCCCGATTGAATATCCAGATAGGCATTATTGGGGTCCATCTCACCACTGAACATACGGCGAAACTCTAGCTGCGCTAGCTGTGCCTCAAGGTTGGTAATCTCTGCTTCCACCTCGGTTGCTGTCTCAGCATCATCCTCTTCGACTGCCATCTCTAGCAACTCACGAGAGTCGGCGACGCCGGAGTCCATATCTTCAATGGTTTTCACCACTGCTTCTAGAGATGATCTTTCGCGGCCTAATGCCTGAGCGCGGTCGGGGTCATTCCATACATCGGGCTCGCCAAGTTCTAACTCAACTTCGGCAAGTCGGTCTTTACGATTATCGTAGTCAAAGATACCCCCTTAACACATCGGTGCGTGCTTGCAGATCATCGAGAGCATTGTAGAGCGGGTTAACTTCCATTAGGTCATAATCGCCTGTGCCAGAATGCCGCGCATTTTACCTCAGCAACCTACTGACACCAAGCTAAAACACGGTTGATTAAGCCTTCGCAGTGACGCAAGATAGCCGCTTTATAAAACACAGAGACAGTTACCATGTTAAGAATCAGCGCTAGTCTTGTTGTAGCCCTGCTAGCTTATTTACTGCTATGGCCCGTTGCCATTGATCCGGTAAGTTGGCAAGCGCCGAAGAATCAGGGATATATTGGCGATTTTGCCCAAAATAATAAATTGGCGGCTGTCGATATAATCGAATTAACCGATACCCACGGCCCAGAGGGCCTCGCTTTCCTAGATGGCAATATATACGCCGCTACGCGCGAAGGCTGGATATTGCGCTATAACGAAGCCAGTGGCGAGATCAGTAAAATGGCGAATACTCAGGGAAGTCCATTGGGATTGGCCTTTGACGTCAATAACAATTTGCTTATTGCCGATGCCTATAAAGGTTTACTGAGTATGTCATTAGAGGGCGAACTAACGCTGCTTACCAATAGTATCGATGGCACTGCTATCGAATATGCCGATGATCTGGATATTACCGCTGACGGTAAAATTTTCTTTAGCGATGCCTCGACTAAGTTCGGCGCCGAGAGTAATGGCGGCACCTTTGCCGCCAGCGTACTGGATATAGCAGAGCATGGCGGCCATGGTCGGTTGCTGGTTTATGATCCTGCAGATCAGTCGACCACCCTGGTTATGGACAATCTTAATTTTGCCAATGGCGTCGCTACTGCCGCCGACAGTAGCTTTGTGCTGGTCAATGAAACGGGGTCTTATCAGATCAACAAGTACTGGTTAGCAGGTGATAAGGCCGGTACGGTGGAGGTACTGATCGATAATTTACCCGGCTTTCCTGACAATATTGTACGTGGTCGCAATGGCCGTTTTTGGGTCGGTCTGGTATCACCCAGAAGTGAGGCACTTGATAGCGTTTCGTCTTGGCCAGCACTGCGCAAAATAAATGTACGCCTACCCAAATCAATGCAACTGCAAGCACAAGCCTATAGCCATGTCTTTGCCATCGATAGCGAAGGCAATGTGATCACCTCTCTA
>CBFHVP010000112.1:0-5017 GCA_965659315.1 uncultured Porticoccaceae bacterium
AGAACTTTTTTATCTGTTTATTGACTCACTCGCTAGTTTGGATAACTACTCGGGAGGGGATCCTCTAGTAGGCTACCTCTAGCAGCCTACCATTCGTGACCATCGCAACTAAGTAAAGATAACCCTATCTCCCTTAAGATCTCCAGAGATACGATCACCAAGTACAAACTTACCAGCCAGAATACTCTCTGCTAATGGGTTTTCAATTAACTGCTGAATGGTCCGCTTAAGCGGCCGCGCGCCATAAACCGGATCAAAACCAACATCCAATAACTTATCCACCACGGCATCAGTCACCACTAGGCTCAGATCATGTTCGGCCAGCCTACTATTGAGCAATGCAATCTGGATATCGGCGATACCGCGCAATTCCTCTACCGCCAGAGGGTGGAATACCACCGTTTCATCGACGCGATTGATAAACTCAGGGCGAAAATGTGCACCTACAACATCCATAACTGCGGACTTCATCGTCTCATAATTCTCCTCACCCGCTAGCATCTGAATAACATCAGAACCGAGGTTCGAGGTCATTACAATCACCGTGTTTTTAAAATCAACAGTACGCCCCTGACCATCGGTCAAGCGACCATCATCCAATACCTGTAACAAAATATTAAATACATCGGGATGTGCTTTCTCAACCTCGTCCAAAAGCAACACTGAATAGGGGCGTCGACGCACAGCCTCGGTAATATAACCACCCTCCTCGTAGCCAACATATCCAGGAGGGGCACCGATAAGCCTTGCTACCGAATGTTTTTCCATAAATTCCGACATATCAATGCGCACCATCGCCTCTTCGCTATCGAATAAAAACTCGGCTAATGATTTACACAATTCGGTTTTACCCACACCTGTGGGTCCCAAAAACAAAAAAGACCCATTGGGGCGATTGGCATCAGCCAAGCCAGCACGGGAGCGCCTGACCGCATTGGACACAGCTACTACCGCCTCATTCTGTCCCATCACACGGCTGTGCAGACACTCCTCCATACGCAACAACTTGTCCCGCTCACCCTCAAGCATTTTCGCTACGGGAATTCCGGTCCATTTCGACACTACCTCAGCAATCTCCTCTTCCGTGACCTTATTGCGCAATAGCTGCTTTTCTACTTGCTCCTCTGCACCGGCATTGGCGAGTTGCTTCTCTAACTCGGGAATGATGCTGTACTGAATCTGCGCCATTTGCTCTAAGTCACCGGCGCGATGAGCAGCCTCCAGGTTTACTCTAGCCTGTTCGAGCTCCGCCTTAATATGGGTAGCACCTTGCATAGAGGCTTTTTCTGCTTTCCAAATCTCTTCCAGATCCGCGTATTCTCGCGCTAGCTCAGCGATATCGTTCTCAAGCTTTTGTTGACGTTTTTTGGCTGCGGCATCGCTATCTTTTTTTAATGCCTGACGCTCGATCTTAAGTTGAATTAAACGCCGCTCTAACCTATCCATTTCCTCAGGTTTGGAATCAATCTCCATACGAATACGACTGCCGGCCTCATCAATAAGATCAATCGCTTTATCGGGTAATTGGCGGTCAGTAATATACCGTTGAGACAATTTTGCCGCAGAGACGATGGCACTATCCGTGATTTCCACACCATGATGAACTTCATAACGTTCCTTGAGGCCGCGCAAAATAGCGATGGTATCTTCCTCAGTTGGCTCATCCACCAATACTTTTTGAAAGCGCCGTTCTAGGGCAGCATCTTTCTCAATAAATTGACGGTACTCATCTAGCGTTGTTGCACCAACGCAGTGGAGTTCGCCGCGGGCTAGAGCTGGCTTCAGCATGTTGCCAGCATCCATAGCACCCTCTGCTTTACCCGCGCCCACCATGGTATGAATCTCATCAATAAACAGAATAATCTGGCCATCCTGTTTGGCCAGATCTTTTAGTACCGCTTTCAAGCGCTCTTCAAAATCACCGCGAAACTTAGCGCCCGCCAATAGCGCACCTAGATCAAGAGTCAACACCCTTTTACTTTTTAGCCCTTCCGGCACTTCACCATTAATAATGCGTTGCGCCAGTCCTTCAACAATCGCGGTTTTACCCACACCGGGCTCGCCAATAAGGACAGGATTATTTTTCGTGCGTCGCTGTAACACCTGAATAGTGCGGCGAATTTCGTCATCACGACCAATCACCGGGTCTAATTTACCCTGCTCCGCGCGTGCCGTAAGATCGATAGTATATTTATCCAGAGCCTCGCGCTGCGACTCGGCATCGGGATCATTGACAGTATCACCACCTCGTACTGCATCAATACTGGCTTTGGCTTTAGTGCTATCGCCAAATTTAGCCAACGTCTTGCCCAAAAGACTCTTATCTTCCAATACGGCGAGCAGTAGCATTTCACTGGACACATACTGGTCGCCTCTTTTTTGGGCCGCACGATCAGCCATATTGAGTAAGCGGGACAGATCTTGAGAAAGGTTTGCCTCACCAGTTGGGTTGCTAATATTGGGAAGTGTATCCAATTGACGATTGATCTCGTCCTGCAGACCATTGACGTCATAACCTGCACGATTAAGTATCGGCCGCACTGAACCGCCCTGTTGGTTAAGCAGCGCTAGTAGCAGGTGGCTAGGTTCTATTGCCGCATGGTCATTGCCCACAGCAATTGACTGAGCCTCCGCAAGTGCATTTTGCAACTGATTGGTTAACTTATCGATTCGCATTAGATGCCCCAAATATAATAACTAGTACCTTGGATTATTATTTGGGGATGCAAAGCACTATTTTCAATAGTCTTGGCAAATCCAGCGGACTAAAGCCGATAGGCCAAAAAAAACCACAACGATTATGTTGTGGTTTTTTTACGAACAAGAAAGTTATTTCTTTGGCATCCAGATAGAGCCCAACTGCATAACTAACAGGGACACAATAAATACGCCTTGAGCCAAATCAGGCTTAATATTGAAATCGGCACCTGGGTTCATATTAGCAATAAATTTTTCGGCCATAGGACTAATAGCGACGTCCATCGACTGAAGCTGTGCTAATCCAGCGGCGATACTGTTACTATTCCACTCATACCAACCGGTGTTAAAGGCAATAAAATAAGCCACTGAAAGGCAGAAACCAGTACCAGCTAACTTCAACAACATATTAGCCTCGTCGTTATTGCGAATATTTAACGATACTCGAAGTGCCACCCAAGCCAAAAAAGCGACGCCAATAAAATGTGCACCTGCTGCAGCTTGACCCATATTGAATGTTTGCCAAATATCTAATTCAGTCATGTAATACCCCTTACCATTACTAACGATTATTTTTGTGCTTTGATTGCACCATAGCAAGCATAAAAAAACCACCAAAAAGCAACCTTTTTGGTGGTTTATCGGTTATCAGTGTGGCGATAGACTAAGCCTGATTAAGTGCCGTTGTCATCTCAATCACAGCCTTCTTACCATCACCATACACCATTAATGTATGATCCATTGCAAACAATGGGTTAGGCAATCCGGCAAAGCCTGGACTCAACGAGCGCTTGATTACGACAACATTTTTGGCTTTGTCCACATTAAGGATCGGCATACCATAGATTGGGCTACCCTCTGATTCCCGCGCCATGGGGTTAGTCACATCATTGGCACCAATAATAATTACCACGTCGGTATCTTCAAAGGTAGGATTGATTCTATCCATCTCGACCAGCTTATCGTAGGGAACTTCAGCTTCGGCCAACAACACATTCATATGACCGGGCATACGACCAGCGACCGGATGAATACCGTATTCCACCTCTGTGCCTCTGGCTTCCATAGCATCGGCTAACTCGCGGACTGCATGCTGGGCCTGCGCCATGGCCATACCATAACCAGGCACGATAACCACGCGCTCGGCCATTTCTAGCATCATTGCCACTTCATCAGGCTGGGCACTGGTGACCTTGCCAGCATAGATTTCATCAGCATCGACGGTCTCACCGCCCGCTGCCATTTTGCCAAACAGCACATTGGCGAGGGAGCGATTCATCGCCACACACATAATCTGCGTCAGAATCAAACCCGAGGTGCCAACGAGGGAGCCGGCCACGATCAAAACAGTATTGCCAAGAATAAATCCAGCCAATGCCGCAGCGATACCGGAATAGGAGTTGAGTAGTGCGATAACCACCGGCATATCAGCGCCGCCAATGGGCATCACTAAGAACAGGCCCAGGAGCAATGCTAAACCGACAATACTCACCATCGCCACGGTATTACCGGGATTAAGCACTAGGGCAACGACAGCAGCGAGCGCTGCCAACAAGAAAATTGCATTGCCTGCGGGGCCCCCAGGTAAGCCATAGCTCTTTTTCATCAGTTCTTGCAGCTTGGCAAAAGCAACAAAGCTACCGGTCAGCGTCACCGCACCGATCAGTACGGTCAGACCAATGGAGACCAAGGCGATGGTTCCTTCAGGTCCCTGACCGAAATTGGCAGCAGTCGCCGCCACCGGTGTAAGAAGGTCGGCAAGGGATGCTGGTGCTGCCCCTAATTTAGAATAGTATTCTGCCAGAGCGATGGTTAGCGATGCGCCGCCACCAAAGCCATTGAGAAGCGCGACCATTTGTGGCATCGAGGTCATCTGAATTTTCAATGCCATGGTGGCACCAATAATGCCACCCAACAGGACACCAGCGATGATCAAGTGATAATTTATGATGCTGCTATCGAGTAAGGTGACCACAACAGCCATCAGCATACCCAGTGCGGATAAGGTATTACCTCGCACAGCGGTTTTCGGCTTGGTCAGCCCCTTAATGCCAAGAATAAATAAAATACCGGCAACCAAATAAACAAAACTTACAATTGTAGGATTCATCGCTTACTTCCTTTTAAACATGGCCAGCATGCGGTTGGTAACAAGATAGCCTCCAACCACGTTGATAGTCGCCAGAGTCACGGCGTCGAAAACTTGTTGTGGTTGCAAGCTCAGTCAAAACGCGTCACTGCACCGGCGTGATCATTGCGGGAACCCTGGTGGCCCTGACAGGGTCTCAGATACCGGACTTGATCATCGGTGTTATCATTG
>CBFHVP010000113.1:0-4969 GCA_965659315.1 uncultured Porticoccaceae bacterium
GGTGTCAGTATCCCGTTAGCTATCGGTGCCCTTGTATCCGCAAGTGCCTTTGGTAGCCATGCCTGTTTTTATTCTGATGCCACGGTGCTGGCGGCTCAGGGAAGTGGCTGCGATGTAATGGACCATGCGCTGACGCAAATACCCTATGCGCTAATTGCCGGCGCACTATCCTGTGTTGGACTAACTGTATTAGCAGCGATGTAGCCAAATCAATCTTGATAGGTAGTGACTAATGAGTGAGGCCAATACAGGACTTAATCGCCGTCAGTTTTTAACCAAGACCTCAGGGCTGAGTGTGGCGCTAGCCATGCCCGCAACCAATAGGCTGTCAGCACAGCAGTTGCCCGCTGATATTACCCAGATGAGTGCCTCGCAATTATCCGCAGCGATTGCCGGCAAGCAGGTGCGTTGCGTTGAGGTGATGCAAGCCTACCTCGACAGAATCCACCGCTATAACCCGGTCTACAATGCCATTGTCAGCATGCTTGATGATGATCAACTGCTACAACAGGCACAGCGGGCTGATAAGGCGCTGGACAGCGGCGAGTACTGGGGATGGATGCATGGTATGCCCCATGCGGTGAAAGATCTGGCCGATGCTAAAGGTTTAGAATCTAGCTATGGCTCTACTGCCTTTGCCGGCATGAGGCCAACTCAAGATAGCCTGCATATCGCGCGCATTCGCCAACAGGGCGCACTCTTTATCGGCAAGACCAACACCCCAGAATTCGGATTGGGCTCTCATACTTACAACTCGGTGTTCGGCATAACCAGAAATGCCTATAATCCCGCCTTAGCTGCCGGTGGCAGCAGTGGCGGTGCCGCAGTTGCTATTGCGACCCATATGCTACCGATCGCCGATGGCAGCGATATGATGGGGTCTCTGCGTAACCCCGCTGCCTACAATAATATTATCGGTTTTCGGCCTAGTCAGGGACGCGTGCCGAGTCCCACAGCTACTGGTGACCAGTATTACCATCAACTATCAACCGATGGCCCCATGGGCAGAAATGCCGAAGATACTATACGTCTACTGCATACAATGGCTGGCTATGATTCGCGGGCGCCACTCTCGTTAAAGGATAAAATCCCAGCCTACCAGGCATTTCAACAACCCAGCTTAAAAGGTCTGCGTATCGGCTGGATGGGTGATTATGAGGGTTATCTGCCAATGGAATCCGGGGTATTAGACTTATGCCAAAATGCCTTAAAGACAATATCTGATCGCGGGGCGATCATTGAAAACTGTCTGCCGGACTACAATATGGATCGGCTTTGGCAGACATGGTTAACATTGCGCCACTGGTCCATCAGCGGTGAAAGGGCGCTGTACGATAATGCACAGATCAGAAAACAATTAAAGCCGGAAATCATATGGGAGATGGAGGGTGGCTTTGACCTGTCTGCTGCGCAAATTAATCAAGCGGCAGTGGATAGATCAGCCTGGTATCGGGCGTTACATCATTTGTTTGAACGCTTTGACTTTCTCGCTCTGCCAACAGCGCAAGTTTTCCCCTTCTCTGCAGATATTCACTGGCCAAAATCTATTGCCGGTACGACCATGGATACCTATCACCGTTGGATGGAAGTGGTTATTGGTGGCACCCTAGCAGGACTCCCTGTGGTCAATGTGCCTGCGGGCTTTGATTCACTTGGTAGACCAATGGGTATGCAGATTATCGGTCCTATGGGTCAAGATCAGCAGGTACTTGAATTTGCTATGGCCTATGAAGCCGCTACAACTTATCTCAATCAGCCGCCAGTGCTAAAGGAAACACTCTGACTGCGCGCCGCTCGATGCGCTACTCAGTTAAAGGAACCCGACCATGAAAACAATCTACAGTGAACAACATCGTTTGCGCGATGCTAAAACAGAGCTCTATGGCGGCGAGTTAGTCACGCCTTTTGAGCGGCCTTCTCGGGCTGACACGGTTATCAAAGCAATTACTCATTCGAACCTCGGTGAGATCGTAGCGCCCGACAGCTTCACTATGGATCCTGTCCGTGCAGTTCATAGTGACGATTTTATTGCCTTTCTAGAGTCTGCTTGGCAAGAGTGGCAGGATGCTGGGTTTACCGGTGAAGCAATCGCCTGCTCTTGGCCAGCAAGGCGTATGCAGTCTCGGGTACCCGATTTTATTGATGGTAAATTGGGTTACTACGCCTTGGCGGCCGAGACCTCAATTACCGAAGGGACTTGGGCCGCAGCTTTGGCCTCTAAAGATGTGGCATTAACCGGCGCACAGGCTTTGCATGATGGTGAACGAGGTGTATTTTCCCTTTGTCGTCCGCCAGGACATCATGCGGCCAGTGATATGTTTGGTGGTTACTGTTTTTTAAATAATGCCGCTATTGCCGCACAGTATCTACGTGACCAAGGTGCCCAGCGCGTCGCCATACTGGATATAGATTTTCATCATGGTAATGGCACGCAGGATATTTTTTATGACCGCGATGATGTGCTGTTTTGCTCCCTGCATGGCGAGCCGCAACAGGCCTTCCCTTATTTTCTTGGCTATGCCGATGAGACTGGGTCAGGGCAGGGATTGGGCTATAACCTGAATTACCCCATGCCACGAGACACCTCTTTTATCCAGTGGCAACAATCATTGACTGCTGCACTGGCAAAAATAGACGCATTTGCACCTGAGTATTTAATCCTATCTCTGGGCGTAGACACATTTGAAAATGACCCAATCAGCTTTTTTAAACTCACCACAGCAGATTATTTCACCACTGGCGCCATGATTGCTGAACTGCAGATACCAACTCTGTTTGTTATGGAAGGCGGCTATGATATTGATGAAGTCGGCATCAACGTGGTGGAAGTACTAAAGGGCTTTGAATCAGTGAAATAGCGTTCCTCGGCCAAGACCCTATCTGCGCTATGGGATCAAAACTGACTGAGCCGCAGATTTATTTTTCATCAGGGCTGGCCGTCACCTTTTCCATATCAATGCCATTGACAAATGCTCGCAGCACCTTAGCGCCCTGCTCCCAGCCGTCTGTCTTAGCAACTTGACTGGCTTCCAACTGCGCCTGCTCCTGAGCCACAACATAATCAAAAAACGCTTGATACCTTGGCTCTGCAAGATCTCTTAACTGCTCAAGTTTAGGGATATATGGAACAATAATCCGAATCAGTGACTCTGGACTAAAGGTAATAAAATATGCGGCAAAGCCGCCGGCATGGCCCCTAAATCTTGTGAACCAACTGGCTTTGTAATCGAAATTCAGTGCAACTGCACTGCGCTTATAGATCTGCTGATTAACCACCTCAAGGTCATAATATGCTTGGTAAAAAACCCCTGCTGGCTCGTCTTGTAACACATGGGCCGCTTTTTTCATGCCTAAGTAAGCAAATGTGCGATTATCGTATTCATATTTCAACCGCTTTATATATAACGCTTGATCTTCAGCTTCTGTTGCATTTATAGGCATAGCCATCACCATCAATATATAGGCTGTTACAAGTATCAGCCCTGTTTGTAGTCTTATTCTCACATTGGTCTCCCAATAGTTTTTATACAAATATGTTTCTACTCTCATCATATCTGATCGATAACGATCACTTTATGCGCCAATAATACCCTGCTTAATACTGCTGATATGCACCTTATTTAGGTCAGATTGAAGGCTGAATAATCTAAGGCTTGATAGCAGAGAAACAAGCCATCAAAAAACCGACCATCGCTGTCAATCTTGCTGCAGCACTCGGCGCATAAACGTAAATACAGAATCCCAATGCGCTATTGATGGAGAAGATTTTGGCATCACGTCCTCAAAAGCATGGGGGCCGCCTTCAGTAACCAAAAGCTCGCAATCCACACCGCTGTCATTGAGACGTTGAGCATAAGTAATACTCTCTTCATAAAATAAATCTATATCACCTATACCTAACCATGCTTGCGGAAGCCCTTCTAAGGTTTGGCGGCGAGCAGCCACAGAATAGACTGGGGCCTCAGCCAAGCCTGGTGACTGACCCAAGTAACAGGCCCAACCACCCCAGTTATTATCGTTATTCCATATAAAATGTTTTTCCTTGGTTAAATCCATTCGAGTCGCTGTGCGATCATCTAGCATCGGGCACAACAGCAGCTGTGCCACCGGTTGCTGACCACCCTCATCATAGAGTCGCTGAGCCAGCGTTGCTGTCAGCCCGCCACCTGCACTCTGACCACCAATTACCACCAGCTGCGGATCAACACCCAAGTCTCTGGCATGATCCTGCAACCATTGCCAACTTACGACTATATCATCCAACGCTGCAGGAAAAGGCTTTTCTGGTGCCAGTCTATAGTCAACCGAGACCACGGTGATGCCCAACGCCTCTATAATTCTGCGTATGGACAAGTCATCCGAGTTGGCATCACCAAGAAGGTAACCACCACCGTGAATCCATAACAATGCCCCATGACTTTTCGGCACTACAGGCTGGTAAATTTTACTTCGCGATTGATCATGATCAATCCAGCTTACCTTAATATTCTGATCACCCTTAAACTTGGGTATTAATTTCAATAGGCCACTTACAATCATTCTGGTTAATGATTTTTCATAAGATAACGCTGGCACCCATCGAGCGAAGCCACGCAACTCTGGATGTACCCTATCTAGGTCCATAATCAATTCTCCTAAATCAGTTTCGTTGTCATTGCAGTGACTATTCCCACATCCGCTGTATATTTACGAACCCTCGTCAACTGCAACGAGATAGGTTATATCTACAATAATTCACTCGGAAAAGTTTTTGAGGTTACGACCTGTCATGTGACATGTCAAGTAGGGTGGCACTCCACACAGCACAATGGCAAAAATAAAAGTCTATTGATTCGCTGTGAGTTTTAGATGCCATGATCAAAAGAGCCAAATTGCTAAATTTAGCTACTAAAAAGTGACTTAGGACCACCTATATCCCTACAATAGCACTATGCAAAACAACCCTACCGATAGACAAATCTATAGCGTC
>CBFHVP010000114.1:0-4918 GCA_965659315.1 uncultured Porticoccaceae bacterium
ATGCCCTAGATATTCCTGCATCGGATAAACATAAGGTTTTTGAATTAAATGCTCGGCGCGTCTATCCGCGATTGGATGCGTCACTTAAAGCCCGTGGCAAGTAGTAGGTGGTTACATAATGAGTAAATTTCACAAAGATACTGACTGGCTAGATTTTCACTCCAATCCCTGCAAACCGTCCTTCACCCCACCCTCGGGTGCGGTCGATGCCCATTGCCATGTTTTCGGCCCTGGTGATAGGTTTCCCTACTCTGATGCCAGAAAATACACTCCTTGTGATGCATCAAAACAGCAGTTGTTTGAGCTGCGCGACTATCTCGGATTTGAACGCAATGTTATTGTGCAAGCAAGTTGTCATGGCACTGATAATAGTGCCATGGTTGATGCGCTGATTCATTCCCAAGGTAAGGCTCGTGGTGTTGCAGTAGTATCTGCGGATATTTCTGATGCAGAGTTGCTTGAAATGCATGCAGCTGGTGTGCGCGGCGTTCGCTTTAATTTTGTTAAACGTTTGGTTAACCCAGTGCCACCAGAGGTGCTGAAAACCGTAGCCGAGCGAGTTGCCAAGCTGGGCTGGCATATTGTGGTTTACTTTGAAGCGCCTGACCTAGCGGAATATTATGATTTCTTTGCCTCATTAAGCACCATCATTGTGGTCGATCATATGGGCCGACCCGATTGCCGTAAACCGATCGATGGCGATGAATTTGAGTTATTTATAAAGTTGCTGCGTGATAATGAAAACTGCTGGACCAAGGTCACCTGTCCTGAGCGTCTCAGTGTGCAGGGTCCGCCAGACTACAGTGATTTTGTTCCCTTTGCCGCACGATTGGTAGAGCTGTTTCCTGATCGCGTGTTATGGGGTACCGACTGGCCGCACCCCAATATGAAATCTCATATGCCGGATGATGGGCACTTAGTCAATATGATTCCCCGTATTGCGCCCACAGAGGAACTGCAGCGCAAGCTATTAGTGGATAATCCGCAACGGCTTTATTGGTCTGAATAAAATACGAAAATTACGATGCTAATAAACCACTATTTGGTGTCTAGGATTTATTGTTTCGTAATAATCCTGCTGTGCCTATTTTGCTCTTTTTGAGAAAAACTCGATCCGAGTAATCCCAGTCTAATATTTTGGAGTTGTTGAAATGATAACCGAATTTGATTATGACCTTTTTGTAATAGGTGCTGGCTCAGGCGGTGTCCGAGCTGCGCGGATGGCGGCATCACAAGGCAAAAAGGTCGCGGTAGCTGAAGAGCGCTATCTGGGAGGTACCTGTGTCAATGTTGGCTGTGTACCGAAGAAACTTTTTGTCTACGCTTCACAGTTCCCCGAATTATTTCATGCTAGTGCAGGGTTTGGTTGGAGCACGCCCCAACAGCCGGTGCTTAACTGGGATACTTTACGAGATAATAAAACGGCTGAAATCAACCGGCTTAATGGTATTTATAATAGCTTGATTGAAAATAGCGGCGCTGATTTATTTGAACATCGTGCCACCATCGCCGGTCCTCATCAGGTGTTAGTTGATGGCAAGACCTATAGCGCCCGCACTATTTTAATTGCCACGGGCGGATGGCCCTATATTCCTGAGTTTCCCGGCAGTGAGTATGCTCTTAGTTCCAATGAAATGTTTTTCCTCGAACAACTGCCGAACAAAGCTGTGGTGGTTGGCGGTGGTTATATAGCGGTCGAGTTTGCCGGCATTTTAAATGGCTTAGGCGTGGAGACACATCTCGTCTATCGCGGTGCAAAACTACTTAAGTCTTTTGATGCGGAAATGAGTGACAAAGTAACCGAGGGTATGATCGCCAAAGGGGTGCATATCCACCTGAATACTGAGATCAATCAGATTAGCAAAGCGGGGGATCAGTTAACTGTTTCTTTCGCTGCCGGCTCAAATCTCGACGCGGGATTGGTCTTGTATGCCACCGGTCGCAAAGCCAATACGGCAGGGCTGGGTTTGGAAACCACTCAGGTAGTTGTGCGAGATAATGGCTCCATTGAGGTAGATGATTATTTTGCCACTGCAGAGCCCAGTATTTATGCACTGGGGGATGTGATCGAACGCGTTCAGTTAACACCAGTCGCGATTCAGGAGGCAATGGTACTTGTCGATCATCTCTACGGTGATAATAGTGCCAGCATTGATTACAGTAATATTCCCACGGCAGTCTTCTGTCAGCCAGAATTGGGTACGGTGGGTCTGAGCGAAGAACAAGCCAGAGATCAGTATGAGCATATAGGGATTTATGTTGCAGATTTTAAGCCGATGCTACAAACACTGGGTGGCGGCACGGATCGCATAACCATGAAGCTGGTGGTAGATGAAGCGTCGGACATTGTATTGGGCTGCCATATGGTGGGGGAACATGCGGCTGAAATTATTCAAGGCATGGGCATTGCCTTAAAAGCAGGGGCGACTAAAGCGCATTTTGATGCCACTGTGGGAATACACCCCTCGGCTGCCGAGGAGTTTGTCACCATGCGGCAAAAGGTACGATAGCGCTAAGAGTGATCAAGGTTGACGGCTGATATTTTACGCGGTGCTAAATATGTATCGCTTGTTCTAACTTAACAGATAAAAAAGCCAAATTTCAACGTGCGCCCTGTCGAAAACAGGTCCACCTAATTGCGTATGAATGCCCGAGACTGCGACTCAGTCCGGGCATTTATAGGTTGCTTTAACTTTTACTTTAGGCTGGCGTAGTAAGCGGCCAGATTATCGATATCTGTATCGCTCAAACCTTGAGCCATCGCGGTCATCATGGCGTTATTGCGCTGCCCATCTCTGAACTGTTTTAGCTGGCTGACGAGATACGGGGCTTTTTGTCCCGCCAAATTCGGCCACATACCATTGTTGCTAATACCATTCATACCGTGACAACCGGCACAGGTCATAGATTTGGCTTTACCCGCGACTGGGTCACCGGCTATTGCGGCAAATGATAAGGTCATGGCGAGGCAGCTAATTGCTAGTTTCTTCATATTGGTTCTCCAAAAAATTAAACTGGTGGGCTGTCGCTGTTTGCACTTGCTTGACTCAAGCAGTGGCTAATAAACAGCGAGGCGCTTAATAGGGCAACCGCGACAACCTGGTGTGCAGCGGCGATCGGAATAGGGACGTGGTAGATCAATGTACTAATCCCCAGAGTGACTTGCAGTATTAGCAGGCCAATCAGAACAAAAAGTCCCGTTCTAGCAGCGCCTTGTATGTTGGCCTTTACGGCTTTGATTGCGAATAGCACAACCAATAGGACAATACAGTAAGCAAAGATCCGGTGGTTAAACTGAATGGTAGTAATGTCTTCGAAAGCCGATAACCACAGGGGCGTCATGCTGTAGAGCCCACTTGGGACAAAGCTATCTCCCATCAATGGCCAGGTTGAGTAGGCATAGCCAGCCTTGGTGCCCGCCACTAGACCACCCGACAGTATCATCAAAAATATTAAGCCACTGAGGCTGTAGGAAAAGATACTGAGTTCCTTCGGCTGTTGGATTGTTTCGTTTACTAGACCGAAGGCTGTCCATAAAATAAAGCCAAAGATTAGCACTGCCGCACCAAGATGTGCGGTAAGCCGATATTGGCTGACATCGGGTTGGTCAACCAGTCCGCTTTTGACCATGTACCAACCAAGCAAACCTTGAAACCCTCCACCTATAAGCATGATGATCAACTTAGGTGTCAGCCCTTTCTTAATACGCTTGGTAAAATAGAAGTATAAAAATGGCAGAATAAAAATTATCCCGATCAGCCGGCCGAGAACTCGGTGCAGATATTCATACATAAAGATCGATTTAAAGGCCTCCAGTGACATGCCCATATTGATCTTTTGATACTCCGGAAATTGCTTATATTTATCAAACATATGCTGCCAATCCGCCTCAGACATTGGGGGAATAACCCCCATAAGAGGTTTCCAGTCGACCATGGAGAGGCCGGATTCGGTCAGGCGTGTCACACCGCCAAGTAAAATCATGCCGAAAATAACAGCGGCACAAAAGAACAGCCAATAGGCAATAAGACGGTCATTTTCGTCAGTTGTAGACAAAGCAGGAAAAGCTTGGGGCATTTAAATCTCTATTAACTTGGAAGTTGTTGGTGCTGCGTCGAATTCATCCAGTCTCTCTTACGAAAGCGGTGCATATTTAGACTAGATTTTATACCAAAATCTAGCAGTGATGTGGCATAAAGCCAAAACACGGATGCACCGAGCTGTACCAAGATAAACGGTACCAATATCCTGCTCAGAAGAATACTAAAAACTGTCACCATCATTGGATAGCGAGTATCACCGGCGCCGCGAAGAGCACCCGCCATGCTAAACTCGACTGCCATAAGAGGTAGGCTACAGCTAATGATATAGGTGAAGGGTACAAGTAGTGCGATGACTTCTGGGTCATCGATCATAAAGTGAGCGATCTGTTTAGCGAAAAAGCTCATCAGCGCGCCCCCTGCGATCATAATGTAAACACAGGTACGCATAGCTCGCCAGCCAGCGCGGTACGCGCCCTGTTTGTCCCCGGCGCCGAGGTGCTGACTGACTAGGGTGGCGGAAGATATCGAAAAACTAAACGCGATAACAATCATTAGCCCCAATATGGACAGACCAATGCCATAGGTAGCAAATGCGGCATTGCCATAACTGGCGAGGAACACGAGGAAAATAAGTAGGCCACTTTGAAAAAAGACCTGCTCGAAAGCCGCAGGCATGCCGATTTTAATCAGATCATAGCTATTGCGTAGCATGTTAGGCAGTGGGTTGGCGGGTCTAAAGGATAGCTTGCCAGATATCCACAGTAGCAAGAAAAACATGATGGTAATAATCGCGGCCACACCATTACCAATGGCAAGACCCGATAGCCCCAAGGCAGTGATGTCATACCACCCAAAGGTGAAGATAACGCCCAGAT
>CBFHVP010000115.1:0-4830 GCA_965659315.1 uncultured Porticoccaceae bacterium
CTCAGTGGTACCGTGGATGGTATAAACACCTCTTGGCAAGCAACAATAGTCCGTTCCGAAGGTGTTGTCAGTGAGCTTAATCGAGCACAATATTTAGTCGCTCGATTAGCCGACCCCTATGGTCTCAAAGTAGATCAAGACAATAAAAGCGTGCCGCTGAGAGTGGGTACCTTCGTCAAAGCGTCGATCGAGGGCAAGGTGCTCAAGGATGTCTTTCAGATACCGCGTAGCGCGCTGCTAGAGGGTTCCAGAGTTGGACTTATTGATAGTGAACAGTTGCTAAAGATTGTGCCAGTGACTGTAGCTCATGCCGACGATCAATATTATTACCTCAGCGACGGCCTGACCGCGGGTATGGAAATTGTAATTAGTGCTCTGGGTACACCCATAGAGGGCTTAAAGTTGCGGGTAAGAAATGATTTGACTGTAGGGACACAGCCGTAATGGAGCTTAATTCTAAAGGACTGATCAATTGGTTTGCTCGAAATCCAGTGGCGGCCAATCTGGTCATGATTCTGGTGTTTTTTGCTGGCATGCTCTCCCTAGCCAATGTTAGTAAAGAGATGTTTCCCCGTACCGAAATTCCCATGATTAGTATTACTGCACCTTATCCGGGTGCAGCACCGGTAGAAGTTGAAAAAGGGGTTGTGCTACCAATGGAATCGGCGCTCGAGGGTCTACAGGGGATTAAGAAAATCATCTCTAAGGCGAATCGCGATATGGCTAGCATTTCGCTTGAAATCGAGCCCAATGAAGATATCAATGAGGTGATGACTCAGGTCGAAAACCGCATCGATGGTATCACTAATCTGCCCGATGATTTGGAAAAGCCAACAGTGCAGCGGGTGCAACAGAATCTATGGGCGCTGGGCGTTGCCGTTTACGGCGATATGACTGATCGGCAGAAAAAGCTAGTAGGCGATGAGGTTTATGATGAATTACTGGAATTGCCGCCGGTTAAAGAGGTACAACTCTGGGGTGCCGGCAAGTATGAAATTTCCATTGAGGTTCGAGAGGACCGCCTAAAAGAGCTTAATCTTACCCTCGCTGAGGTGGCGTCTGCGGTTCGGTCTTCATCCCTGGATCTGCCTGCGGGGATGATTAGAACGGTCGCTGGCAATGTATTGATAAGGACTGAGGGTAAATCCTATTACGGCAGTGACTTTGACAATATTGTGGTCAGAAGTGCAGCGGATGGTACGCAGTTGCTACTCTCGGATGTGGCTAATGTTCGCGATGGTTTCACCGAAAGTATCTATACCAACCGCTTTGATAGAAAAGATTCATTCACCCTCGGTGTATTTTCCTTAGAAGGTCAGAATTTGCTCAGTATTAGCCAAGCGGTACATGACTATGTGGAGGAAAAACAGCAAACCCTGCCCGAGGGTATGAGTATTAGTGTATTTAATGACGAAGCCTATTACCTCAATGGTCGCTTGACCATGATGTCGGAAAATCTGCTGATGGGTGGCTTCTTGGTGGCGTTGGTGCTAGGTCTGTTCCTCAACCTGAAAGTGGCCTTTTGGGTGATTTTGGGTATCCCCGTTAGCTTTGCTGGCGCTTTTTGGTTGATGCCCCTTGGCGATGTAACGGTGAATGTACTGAGTCTATTTGCCTTTATCATGGTGTTGGGAATCGTTGTTGATGACGCCATCGTTATCGGCGAAAGTGTTTATAGTGAAGTAAAGGCAGATTATAAAAATACCATTGCCGCCAACCCAAATTCGGACGCAACCTATTCTGCCTCAGTAGAGACGGTTGTCGCCGGTGTAAAACGGGTAGCGACGCCATCTACTATTGGTGTGTTAACTACCATGGCAGCATTTACCCCTATTATTTTTATTGGTGGTAGCTTTGCCGGTATAACCGAGGCCATTGGAATTGTCGTGGTTCTGTGTCTGACTTTTTCTCTGATTGAGTCGAAGCTTATTTTACCTTCTCATTTGGTGGGCCTGAAGTTTGGTCAGACAACTGCAGGTTCGATGGGCATGATTACCCGCTACCAGCGGGGTATTGCCAGTGGTCTTGAACATTTTATTGAAAATATCTACCAGCCTATTTTAAAGACCGCCTTGATCAACCGCTATCTGACTCTGGCAATCTTTTTGGGAGTTTTGATTATTACTCTGGGTGCCACCAGCAGTGGCATCGCAAAATTTGAGTTTTTCCCCAATGTGCCTGGGGATGACGTGCGAGCCAGCATTGTTATGCAAGACGGCGCGTCGGCAGAGAGCCTTGAAGAGACCATGGCTGTGATCGAAAACTCTATTTACAAGATTGATCAACAGTACCGTCGTCAAAACCCAGACAGTCAGGGGCTTGTGCAGCATGTGGGGTTCTTTATCAGCAGCGATGTTAATGTTCACTTTCGGTTAGTTCTAACCAAGGCAGAGTACCGTAGTGTCAGTGCTGTGGAGATCGCCCGACTGTGGCGTGAAGATGTTGGCTTGCTACCCAATGTGCGTAAACAGCGATACTCAGCTAGCGAAGGGCCTTCGGGCGCCAAAATAAGCCTCTCTCTGTCTGGTGCTGACCCTGATCAGTTGACTGAGGCCGGTGTGGAATTGCAGCAGTATTTAGCGCAGTTCCCCGGTGTCTATGATATTTATAATTCACAGGGCTCAGGCAGTAAGGAGTTGTTAATCAGGTTAAAGCCCTATGCCAGTCAGGTCGGCGTGAGTCTGCGCGATGTGGCGGTTCAGGTCAGGCAAGCATTCTATGGTGAAGAGGTACAGAGGATTCAGCGCGATTCAGATACGATTAAGGTTATGGTGAGATACCCCATTGAAGACCGCCGTTCTGTTGCCACGCTGGAGAATATGCTTATTCGAACCACCAATGGCCAAGCGGTTGAAATTGGTCAGGTGGCCGATATTAGTCTGGGCTTGGGTTTAACTGCTATCGACCGATTGGATCGCAAACGAACCGTTACCATAACTGCTGACGTCGAAGAGGATAAGGTGCAGAGTGGTGAGGTGGTCAGTGATGTCCGTACCAATTTTGTACCCCGATTATTAGAGAAATACCCCAGCATAGAGTTTAGATTGAGCGGCGGTACTCAGGAAGAAAACGAATACTATCTCGCGATCGGAATTGGTTTTCTGGCCGCGCTATTTATGATCTATGGTCTCTTGGCGGTGCCACTGGGCTCCTATCTGCAACCAATCGTCATTATGTCGGTGATTCCCTTTGGCTTTATTGGTGCGGTGATCGGCCATATTCTATTTGGCATGTCAGTCAATATGTTGTCCGTGTTTGGCATTGTTGCGTTGGCGGGCGTGGTGGTAAATGATAGTTTGATTTTGGTGGAGTTTGCCAATCGCGGTAAAGCGGAGGGTTTGTCTACAGAACAGGCGATTATTAATGCTGGAGGGAAACGCTTCCGCGCTATTCTATTGACTACTCTTACTACCTTTGTCGGTCTGTTACCGCTGTTATTCGAAACCAGTGTTCAGGCGCAGTTTGTTATTCCTATGGCGCTATCGTTGAGTTTTGGTATTGTGTTTGCCTCAACAATAACCCTATTGTTGATTCCCTGTCTGTATCTGGTAGTTGAGCGAAATCAACGCTTTGTTAGTTCGATATTACTTGTGCCCCTACTGATGGCCGCAAGCTACTTTTTTGTCTTTATTGGTGTCATATCGATGGCGCTGTTTATAGTGATCACTCTGCTGCTGATTGTTGCTGGTTTGGTGCTGTTTGGTGCCAAATTGATGGGCCGTTTTCCAGAGTCATTGCCATCGGCGAATTAAAACAAGTTTCTCAGCCGATATCGATTTAATCCATTAAAAGCGCCGTAAAAAACTGCACTAACAGTGGGTTGCGGCTACAATAGCGATCTTTTACTAAATCACCCAACGGAGTCAGCTTGGTGCTGCGTTTTATCGAGTCCTCAAAATTACCCACGCGCTGGGGCACCTTTGATATTCATGGTTTTGAAGACCCATTTAAGGGTAAAGAGCATATCGCCATTACTATGGGGGACTGTGCTGCAGATAAGCCGTTGCTGATCCGAATTCACTCTGAATGTCTGACGGGTGACGCTCTAGGTAGCATGCGTTGCGACTGTGGGGAGCAGCTGCAAGAAGCCATGAAGCGTATTTCCGAATTAGGCCGCGGTGCAATTTTATATCTGCGCCAAGAGGGCCGCGGTATTGGGTTAGTGAATAAAATTCGTGCCTATAACTTGCAGGATCAGGGTGCTGATACCGTTGAGGCCAATGAGCGATTGGGTTTTGGTGCTGATATGCGTGATTATTCTATCTGTGCACCAATGCTGTCACATCTGGGTGCAAAGCAAGTAAAGCTAATGACCAACAATCCGCGCAAAATCAACGCGCTAAAAGATCTGGGAATCGACGTGGTTGAGCGTGAAGCTATTCAGGCAGATGCTAACCCACATAATAGTCAATATCTGTCGACTAAAGCAGGCAAGTTAGGGCATATGTTTAAGGAGCAGAAATGAGTCTGGCTAAGCGTATTATTCCCTGTCTCGATGTCGATAAAGGTCGCGTGGTTAAAGGGGTGCAGTTCGTTGATATCCGCGATGCTGGCGACCCAGTTGAAATTGCGCGGCGCTACAACGAGCAGGGTGCAGATGAGATTACTTTCCTTGATATCACCGCGAGCCATGAAGCGCGAGACACCACCTTATTGACAGTTGAGCGTATGGCCGGTGAGGTGTTTATCCCTTTAACCGTCGGTGGTGGTGTACGTGAGTTGCAGGATATTCGCAATTTACTCAATGCTGGCGCTGACAAAGTAGCGATTAATTCTGCCGCTATCCATAACCCTGAATTTGTTGCTGAGGCTGCGCAGAAATTTGGTTCA
>CBFHVP010000116.1:0-4817 GCA_965659315.1 uncultured Porticoccaceae bacterium
TGATTTGGACGCGGTTAAAGGTCATTGTAGAACCTTCCTGTGCTGTGCCGCTAGCCGCCATAATGGATCAACCAGAGCAGTTTCAGGGTAAGCGCGTGGCGATTATTCTTACTGGCGGTAATGTTGATCTGGATGCTTTGCCCTGGTGATCTGTCCGCACTCAGATGCTAACTATGGCAATGACGCGCTACAGCTACGATGGGTTAATTAAGCTAGTGATATTGCATGTTAATTAAACCCAATATTCTAGGGTGTTAAGCACAGCAAACTACAGTAAAATGCCGCAACTAAATCCTGCGGCATCGCCTTATTTTATGATCCCTGTTATCGCCCTAGTAGGGCGCCCCAATGTCGGTAAATCGACTTTGTTTAATCGACTCACACGCAGTCGAGATGCATTGGTCGCCAATTATTCCGGTTTGACCCGCGACCGTAAGTACGGTGATGGAGAGATGTATAACCGACGTTTTATGGTTATCGATACTGGTGGTATCAGTGGCGAGGAGCAGGGTATTGATGCGGGAATGGCCGAACAGTCTTTACTGGCGATGGATGAGGCCGACATTGTCCTATTTATTGTTGACTGCCGTTCCGGGATTATAGCGGCGGACTATATGATTGCTGAGAAACTGCGGCAGAAAAACCGCAAAGTTTATTTGGTCGCCAATAAAATCGATGGCTTGGATCCGGCGGAAGCACTGGCTGATTTTTATCAGTTGGGCTTCTCCGGCATGTTCCCCACTACAGCAACCCATGGTCGTGGTGTGCGCTCAATGATGGAGGAGCTCCTCGAGCCATTCCCAGAATATGTTGAGCCAGATAATAGCGGTTTAAACAGTATTAAGATCGGCGTAGTGGGTCGCCCCAATGTGGGTAAGTCGACATTGGTTAACCGTCTGTTGGGCGAAGATCGTGTTGTTGTCTATGATGAGGCCGGCACTACAAGAGATAGTGTGTATATTGACTACGAGCGTCATGGCCAAGAGTACACATTGATTGATACCGCCGGCATTCGTAAACGCAAAAATATTAAATTAGCGGTAGAGAAATTCTCCATTGTTAAAACGCTACAAGCCATTGATGATGCCAATGTTGTGATATTGCTTGTAGATGCTCAAGAGGGATTGGTAGAGCAGGATTTGCACCTGATGGGGTCGGTTATCGATGCGGGTCGCGGCTTGGTGGTTGGTATTAATAAATGGGATGGATTAGAGCCAGAGAAACGCGAGAAAATTAAAGCAGATATTAAACGCCGCCTACGTTTTGCTGAGTTCGCTGATGTGCACTTTATCTCGGCACTGCATGGCACTGGGGTGGGCAACCTCTATGACTCAATCGGTGCGGCATATTCGGCGGCAACGGATACATTGAGCGCATCGCGCTTAACTAAGGTATTGGAGGGTGCGGTAGAGGAGCATCAGCCGCCGATGGTGCACGGCCGACGGATTAAATTGCGTTTTGCCCATGCCGGTGGGCGCAACCCACCGGTGATTATTATTCATGGTAATCAGACTGAATCTGTTCCCGCTCAATACACCCGCTATCTAGAAAAAATATTCCGTCGTGAGTTGGGCTTGCATGGTACGCCAGTTAAGGTGGAATATCGCACCGGCGATAACCCCTATAAAAGCAAAGCGATAAAAGCCAAAGATAAGCAGGCGGTGAAGCGTAAAAAAGTGGTGAAGTACAGCAAACGCAATGATCCAGCCAATAAGCGAAAATAATCACATAGCGATTGGCTAGCTGACTAAATATGATTTAGCGGCATCTCTGTTCTCTGTAGTACTCGGCGCAAGACAAAACTAGTCCTAATGCTACTGACCCCTTCAACTTGATTAAGCTTATCGAGTAAAAACCGCTGGTAATAATCCATATCTGGCATAACCACTTTAAGCAGGTAATCTGTGTCGCTGCCGGTAATCAATGAGCATTCAATAACCTCTGGCCAGCCACTGATCTTATTATCAAAATTGTTCAGACGATCGGGGCTCTGGTGATCTAGGCTTACGGAAATATAGATGCTGATGGGCAACCCTAACTTGTTCTGATCAAGCAGGGTAATTTGGCGACTGATAATGCCGCTCTCTTGGAGTAGTTTAACTCTGCGTGCACAAGGGGAGGGAGATAGGCCAACACGTTCGGCTAATTCTAGATTGCTGATGCTGCCGTCAGCCTGAATCTGCTCAAGTATGCGCCGGTCCATAGCATCAAGTTTTGTAATTGGCATAATTCACCTAAGATTATATTAATTATGGTGAATATAGCTATTTATTGCCCATTCAGCAAACTTAAAAAGGAGATTTAACCTGATCAATAGGGTTACGATAACTTAAAATATTCCGGACAAAATGTTATGTGTGCAGATAAAAATACCAAGCTATCCTTTGCTACCCGCTCTGTTCATGCCGGCTATAACAGTAATGATCATGAGGGTGCGCTCAATCCCCCTATCGTTATGTCCTCGACATTTACTTTTGATACTGTGGCGCAAGGAGCAGGACGTTTTTCAGGGGAGCAGCCGGGACATTTCTACAGTCGTATTTCCAACCCGACGCAGGCCATTTTAGAAGCGAGACTAGCCGACTTGGAGGAGGGCGAGGCGGCTCTGGCTACTGCGTCTGGCATGGGTGCGATTACCGCTACTCTATGGACATTATTGGCACCGGGGGATCAGTTACTGGTGGATAAGACCGTCTATGGTTGCACGTTTGCCTTTATGCAGCATGGGCTAAAAAAGTTCGGTATAGATATTTGTTTTGCCGATTTTAGCGACCCTGAGGCTATAAAGGCTAATCTGACTGAGCACACCAAGTTGCTGTATTTTGAAACGCCGGTCAATCCGACGATGCGAGTGATCGATATTGCCGCCGTTAGTGCCTTAGCTAAAAGCTATAATCCCGCCATAAAGTGTATGGTGGATAACACCTACTGCACACCGGCACTGCAGCGGCCATTAACTTTGGGTGCCGATATTGTGGTGCATTCAGCGACCAAGTATCTCGGTGGTCATGGCGACCTTATTGCTGGTGCGGTGGTCGCTGATGCCGCAACCATTGAGCAGATACGGGTCTATGGTTTAAAGGATATGACCGGTGCAGTGATTGCCCCGTTAAATGTGTTCCTTATTTTGCGTGGCATTAAAACGTTGCAGTTACGTATGGAGCGTCATTGCCAAAATGCCCAAGCTATTGCTGAAATGCTAGAACAACACCCTGCTGTTGATCAGGTATTTTATCCAGGGCTAAAAAATGACCCATGGCATCAACTTGCCGGTCAGCAGATGGACGGTTTTGGCGGCATGATTGCATTAGAACTAAAAGGCGGCTACAAGGCGGCTGTTAGCATGTTGAATAACCTTAAGCTGGCCAAGTTGGCGGTTAGTTTGGGTGATGCCGAGACCTTAGTGCAGCATCCAGCCAGCATGACCCATTCTACATATACTCTGCAAGAGCGCGCTGAGCACGGTATTAGCGAAGGTTTGGTACGTATCTCTGCAGGGCTTGAAGCGGTTGCGGATATTATTGCCGACCTAGAACAGGCCTTGGCCGATTAGATAGGCTAAAGCCTGATAGTTTTTATAATGTTTTTGTGGTGGTAGCACTTACTGAGACCACAATTTCACCATCGGCGAGTTGACCGGTTAACTGATCACCTGTACTGACCTCTTTGACCGTTTTAATCACCGCGTTGTCTTGATTGCGGATAATGGCATAGCCGCGTCCCAATGTGCTCAATGGACTAACAGTATCCAGTAAATGCATGGCTTGATTGGTTTTAGTCTGCTTGTTGGCAAGCTGTTGTTGTATTGAGCGCATCAAGTGTTTAACCGACTGTGAAATACGCTGTTGGCTATGGCTGATAGTTTGCTCAGGGCTTTGACCGAGCAGCTTATTCTGTAATTGATCGATGGTCGCGCGTTGCTGCTGCAACTGAGCTGCGATCGCGCGCTGTAGTCTAATATGCAGGTGCGCCATATGCTGGCTCTGTTGCTGTAACTTTTTGCCGGGATGCTGCAGACGTTTTTGTAAATAGTCTGTACGTTGCTCTAGCTGTCTAATGATGCGTATTAACGCCTCGCTGAGTAGTACTTCAAACCCCATAAACTGATTAAGTAAGTCCTCTCCATCGGGGCTTAGCAGCTCCGCCGCCGCGGAGGGTGTTGGCGCCCGCAGATCGGCGACAAAATCAGCGATGGTAAAATCCACCTCGTGTCCCACCGCACTAACGATGGGGATTTCACTGTTAAATATCGCTCGGGCAACAGATTCCTCATTAAATGGCCACAGATCCTCCAGCGACCCGCCGCCACGACCGACAATCAGGGCATCGCACTGGCCCTGTTGATTGGCCATGGCCAGAGCATCAATAATCTGTACTGCCGCTTGCTCGCCCTGCACCGCGGTAGGAAAAATGCTGACTTTGATGGCAGGAAAACGTCGATGCAATACCGAGAGGATATCCTTGACGGCAGCACCCGTTGCCGAGGTGATAACACCAATATGGCTTACTGAGGTTGGCATTGGCCGTTTATGTTGGTTATCAAACAGGCCCTCATTGCTCAGTTGTTGCTTAAGTTGCTCAAATTTCCGCTGCAAGGCGCCAAAGCCAGCCTCTTCCATATGTTCGATAATCAGCTGATATTCACCGCGACCCTCATAGAGCCCAGCGCGACAACGCACCAAGATTTGTGTGCCATTGGCGGGCTGGAAATTGACCCGCTGGTTGGCATTGCGAAACATAGCGCAGCGCACCTGCGCCTGTTCGTCCTTCAAACTGAGGTACCAGTGACCAGAGGCAGGGCGGGCAAAGTTGGATAT
>CBFHVP010000117.1:0-4467 GCA_965659315.1 uncultured Porticoccaceae bacterium
ACTGCAAAAGTTATTTGATAACGGTGATATAAAGCCAATCTTGGACTCAGTATTAGCCACTCTGGCATAGCGAGATGGACCTCCAGTGGTTTCAGCACTATCAATCAAGGTGAATTCACGACTGAGCTGCTCACGAATCGTCTCACTGGTTATTTGTGTTGTGGCGCGCTGGTGAGAAGAAATTTCACCCAATGGCATCTCTTCAATAAACGAAATATCCATTTCCCGTTCGATGGCGAAGCGCGCCAAATCCAGCACCTCATCATCATTAAAGCCTGCAAGAATTACCGCATTTAACTTAACCCGCTGAAATTTGGCTTCGGTAGCGGCTTGAATACCGGCCAGCACCTGATCGAGGTTGCCGACTCTTGTCAGTGTTTTAAATCGCTCAGCGCGCAGGCTATCAATACTGATATTAATACGCGACAAGCCAGCCTCTTGTAACGACTGCGCCATGGTCGGCAACATAATTCCGTTGCTGGTCATGGTGAGCTCATCTAAACCTGAAAGCCTCGATAAGGACCCCACTAACTTTAGGATATCTTGCCGAATAAGCGGCTCGCCACCGGTCAGGCGAATTTTATGGACCCCCAACGCGACAAATGCAGCTGCGACATCGCGCAGTTCCTCTAGCGACAGAATCTGCTGCTTGGGCAAAAATGTCATCTCTTCAGCCATACAATAGGTACAGCGCAGATTACAGCGGTCTGTTACCGATAACCTAAGGTAGTTGACTTCGCGCCCGAAAGAGTCAACCAATTGATTAGTTTGTGACAGCCCAACACTCACAGCAAACTCAGCCTAGTACAGTTAGTAAAGCGCATAGGGTAACACATCAACCTGATCCCCTGCGGCAATGGATTCACCGCTTTTTTGTACCACAAAGACGTCACCCCAACAGGCCGATGAAAGGACACCGCTGCTCTGGTTGGGATAGATTTCTACACCCCCATCAGTGAGCCGTCCGCGCAAGTAAACTTCACGTTTTTCTGCCGACTTATCGAACATTGCGATCGCTTTGACACTGCGTACTTCACTGAAAGAACAGCACTGGCAAGCCATTAAAAATGGCCTAGCAAGAATCATAAAGGTGGTAAAAACTGACGCGGGGTTGCCTGGTAATCCCATAAAAGGCGTTTTCCCAACATGCCCAAAGGCCAGGGGTTTACCCGGCTTGATTGCGACCTTCCAAAAATCTACCGAACCGACCTCATCAACCGCTTTTTTAACATGGTCCTCCTCGCCAACAGAGACACCACCGGCGCTAATAATTACATCAGCACGCATGGCCGCTTGCTTTAGTACATGCTGAGTGGCCTCCTGACGATCGGGCACCACGCCCAAATCGACCGGGGTCATACCAAGAGTCTGCACAAGACCGACTAATGTGGCACGATTAGAATTATAAATCTGTCCAGCATGCAGTGGCATGCCCGGTTCGGCCAATTCATCGCCAGTTGAAAATATCGCCACTTTAAGCGATTTATACACCTCAACTGTCGGTACACCTATCGAGGCAATTAATCCCATTTCCTGCGCCCGCAACCGAGTGCCCTGCTCAATAATCACCTGTCCCGCTTCAATATCCTGACCTTTGGCGCGAACATTGGCTCCCTGCGAGATTGCTCTATCAATTTTTACAACCCCATCTACTTCTTCACAGTTTTCTTGTATAGCGACAGTATCGGCACCAGCGGGCATTTCTGCGCCGGTAAATATGCGTGCGGCCGTGCATGGCTCTATGCTATCGGGCACAGTTCCGGTGGCTATACGTTGACTCACCCTAAGTTTAAATTTGGCTGTGGCGGCATCCACGGCACAAAATGCATAACCATCCATGGCGCTATTGGTCGCTGGAGGCACATCGATGGAGGACTGAATATCAGTGGCCAACACGCGGCCGAGAGCCTGTTGTATCTCAATAGACTCAACTCCTGCTCGGCGTCGGTCAGCGGCGACCGGTGCTGCTTGGACTAGCAGTTTTTTTATTGCATTGGCAACGGTTAACATGATGACGACTTGTTACCCACATGTTGGACAAAATTACAGGGCTGAAAAGTACTATCTAACTGCTGCGAAATAATGCCGTTCCAACCGGTTTTGCATGCTCCAGTAGACCCTGGCAAACAGAAAATCGCTGTGTTGTTGGATAACCCCGCCAAGCAGCGAGACTGCACAGTAGACGTGCCAATCTCCTCGTAGGACAACTGCCTGAATAACTCACCGAAGCCCTCAATATGCTTATCAAAAAGTGGCGTCAAGGCCTCAGGCGTGCTGTCACGACCAGTAAAACCAGTACCGCCCGTCGTAATAATCACCTCAACCGCCGGGTCGGCAATCCAGGCTGATACAATTGCCCGCATCTGATAAATATCATCAATAACTATCTTGCGATCGGCTAGATGATGCCCCTCTTCTTGCAATATCTGCTGTAAATAAGCCCCGCTACTGTCGCTATCGAGGGTTCGTGTATCGGATACCGTCAATACCGCGATATTAACAAAGCGTCGTGGGGCAGATGGATCTGACGACAAGATTAATTACTCCTTTAAAAACTTATTCGGTGCCACAAATGACACAATGTTGATTGGCTTCGGCAAGCAGCCCAAGCCATTGTCCATTTTTACCGTTATAACGCTGAATCTGACCATGCTGGTTAAAATAACCCAATAGTATTCGAATAACGGTAGTCGCTTGCAAACTGCCCACAACACCAAGCACAGGCCCTACGACACCCGAATTACCGCAATTCATTATAGGCTCTGCTGAGTCTTTATCGATAATGCAATTTAGACAGAGGTGCTCGTTGGCGGCAAAATCAAATGCCATTAATTGCCCCTCCCAGCCCAATGCCGAACCACTAACCAATGGAATTTTACGACTGACACAGTGGCGGTTTAACTGTTGACGCGCGGTAAGATTATCAGTGCAATCGACAACCAAATCATAGTTTTTAGTCAATACTTGACTGCTAAGCTGTTCATTGTAGAGATGAATGTTGGTGTCTGCATTAAGTGCATTAAGTCGTGCTTGTGCACAGGCAACCTTGGCCTTACCGCAATCGTCCTCAGTGTAGAGTATTTGACGCTGAAGGTTGCTGCGGTCGACAGTGTCGCCGTCGCACAGCGATAATTGCCCTACCCCCGCAGCCGCCAAATACAAACTCACCGGGCAGCCTAAGCCGCCCATACCGACAATCAGCACGTGGGCATTCAACAATTTCTGTTGTCCAGACTCAGCGATATCATCCATTAATAAGTGGCGGCTGTAGCGCATAAACTGGCTATCATTTAAAGGCATAGCAAACGTTCCGCCTCCGCCAGATCATCTGCGGTATTAATGTTAAAAAAAGGATTTACAGCCTGTTCCGGCCAATTGAGAAAGCAACTATTCAAGTCCTCCAACAAGGGTTTAAACCCACCTTGTTTTTTTATCAAGAGTGCCTGCTCCACTACTGGGGTGACTCGCTTATGCCATAGCGAAAACGTCGGTTGGGCAATGCCTTGGTAGCGTACACAGGCAATATCTGCATCTGCCAGTTGAATTTCGCGATACAACTCAGCAACAAGATTATCTGGCATAAACGGTCCATCGCAGGGAACCATCATTAAAAACTCTGCAGCTGATAGCTGCTCACTTACCAATGCACTATAAAGACCCACTAACGGTCCTTTGGCGCCCTCAATAATGTCGGCAACGGCATTTTCACCGCAGATGGCCTGCTCCCCATTAATAATAAGCCGATCAACTTGCGGCTCTAACTTGGCACAGACATGATCCAACAGTGAGCGGCCAGCCAATAGCGACTGCACTTTATTCGCTGCACCCATCCTACTTGATTGGCCTGCGGCTAAAATAACGCCATCAATATTATGCATCAGTCTGCCATCGATCAGTCGCCACTTGATCGCTCTCTTTGTTCTCGACCCAATACTGCTGCCCGCCTTGATCGACCTTTTTCCAAAATGTTGCTTTGGTTTTAAGGTAATCCATCAAAAACTGCGCCGCCTCAAAAGCATCTTGGCGATGCTGACTGGCTACCCCGACAAAGACAATTTGATCACTGGGCAATAGTTGCCCCACCCGATGAATCAGCGTTACCCCAATTAACTGCCAACGCGCCTCAGCCTGATCGACAATATCTTGCAATAATGCTTCGGTCATCCCCGGGTAATGTTGAAGACTGAGAGAATTAATTACTGATTGTTTTTCTAGGTCGCGCACCAGCCCACTAAAAGTGACTACCGCACCTACCGACGAAGTCAATTCTCGCAACTGTTGATATTCAGTCGCCAAATCAAAATCAGCGTCCTGAATACGGATATCGATATTGGTTGACACTTAACCCCCTGTTACCGGTGGTAAAAATGCCAGTTCAGCGCCATCGCTAATCACTTGATCCCAGCGCGCAATGCGTTGATCTAATGATGCAAGCACTTGAGGTTGAGAGAGTTCTGCGGCCAAAGT
>CBFHVP010000117.1:4477-4723 GCA_965659315.1 uncultured Porticoccaceae bacterium
GCCAAAGTCGGGTAATCCGTAGCCAAGGCCTCGCGGACTAGCGCCGGGGTAAGACCTTCGGTAGCTTCAATCTGAGGAGCGACGCCGCTGGCAAAATCTCCTAGACGACCAAAAAATAATAGCTTGATCATAACCTATGCCTCGACAGACCAATCGCCCGACTTGCCACCGGTTTTACGCAATAATTTCGTTGCACCAATAATCATACCTTTATCAATGCCTTTGCACATATCATAAACCGTTACT
>CBFHVP010000118.1:0-4515 GCA_965659315.1 uncultured Porticoccaceae bacterium
ACAGTACCGGTCTATGTCGATGCCGAGTGGCAAAATCGACAGAAAGAGGGCTTGCCTGTGCGCGGTTAATCAGCAGTGCGGATAGACAAATAAAACAAACATAGGGGTAATCAATGAAACCAGTGTGTTTAATCATTGGAGCGGGAGCTGGGATCGGCGGCAATGTCGGACGGCGTTTTGCTCATGAGGGCTATCATGCGGTACTGTGTCGTCGCAGTGATCAGCAGGGCTTGGATAAATTAGTCGAAGGTATTCAAGCTGAAGGGCAGGACGCTTCTGGGTTTTTGCTTAATGCGGTTGAGGCTGATGCGATTGAATCCACAATTGATCGCGTTGAGCGGGATATTGGCCCTATTGAAGTGGTGCTTTATAACTTGGGTGCGCAAATAGGTGATCGCACACTAGCCGATACTTCCTACAAGGCCTTTGAGATGGGTTGGCGAATGGCCACATTAGGACTGTTTCGACTAGCGTCATCAGTACTGCCCCTAATGGAGAAGCGCGGTACTGGTACCTTGTTAGTCACCTCTGCTACGGCCGCAGTGCGAGGCAATGCGGGGCAGCACTCCCATGCAGCCGCCATGGGCGGGCGGCGCTTATTGTGTCAATCACTGAATGCCGAATTTGGACCCAAGGGAATTCATATTGCGCATATCCTTATCGATGGTGCAGTGGATGCGCCCGATACTTTGGGTAAGATGCTTGGTGCCGAACAGTTTCAAGCATTGCGCGAAACGCGTGGCATGGAAAACGATGGATTGATGCTGCCAGAAAAAATAGCCGACACCTATTTACATCTTGCACAACAGCATCGATCAACTTGGACCCATGAACTGGATTTACGCTCGTTTAGTGATTTAGCATGGTGGAACCATTAGTGCTACCTGGACGCTGGCGTAGCCGCGGGGTGCTTAGTACAGGCGATTATCGCTAAGCGGCACTTCCAATGTATTTGAACCCTGTTTAATTGGAGCACCAATCATCTCATCGTAGGGGCTGGTATGTCTAAGCACTGTCTCGGCGGCTTCTATGCCCTGTAGCAGTTTTTGTAACGCGACCAGGTTCGGTGCCTTAAGATGCACATTTTTGTTGTCGGTAATGTAGTGCTCTTTGCCATCAATAATAGCTGACACCATGTAGAGACTTAAATCCACGGAATGGTATATCAGCTTGTCGATAACAAAGTATTTTTTAAGCTTTTCAAGGCGCATGGACATGGCAAGTCTCTGTTCAGTATCGATGAAAGAAATAGTCTAACAACTTAGTATTAGCCTACGGCTAGTTGACCAATCCAGATGATTTTTGCCATCGCTTACTGCTCTACCAGCTACTTATCAACGGATCAATGCTATACCTGAGTATGTAGGGTTTTTATAGGGCTGAGGTATCTATGACCTTAAAATAATAAAAAGCCCTTTATGGAGGGCTTTTTATGTCCGCTCATCAGCGATGGTTATATCAGCTGCATCGCCATATAAATCATGCAGACCAATGAACCTATCCAGACTAGTGAGCGGAATAATGAAGTGCCAGACATGTATAGCGGTACATAGATAATTCGCAATCCAAGCCAATATGTGGCGGCAGTGGTGATGTCGACATCCATATGCATAGACAGCAGGCACATAGTGAGGAAGGGTGCCAAACTTGCTTGTAGGTTATCCCTTGCCCGTTCAACTCGCTGTTGCATCACACTGCTTTCAATGGGTTCGTCGCGACTGGATAAAAGCCAGCCAAAATTTTTCATATTGAGTGACATGGGTAGTAGCCAGATCTGTACCAGTGCAAGTGCTAGGGTATAAATAATTATCTCTGTCATTGTTTTTTGCCTTTATTGTGAGGTGATGGATTGGGTTACTTTGTAGAGTAGGGCCTGATTGTTGTAGCTTGTTCCTGAGGTTGCACCGACGGCTGCGGGCAATGTGGCTGTATAGGATGCATTCGATGTATCTGTAGAATTAACATTCATCTTTCGCTGGTCGTTCTCAGCCAGCGCCGGATAGTAGAGGCTTGTTCTTACGACAACCAGATTGCGGTCGAAATCGATCATTATGTACTGACCATCGAAGCCTTGTGTTGCATAGATAGTATTGGCTGGTGGGTACATACTGCCATCAGACTGGCTGGCGGGCATCGTGGTCCAGAATTGCAGGCCGTAGCTAAGGGAATCTGTTAGTTCATCTACCCTTGAATCCACAACAATATTTTTTATTTTGTCGACGTAAGAGGCGGGGATTACCTGCTCGCCATTCCATGCTCCATTGTTTAGTAGAAGTTGGCCAAATTTAGCAAAGTCTCTGGGGGTTGCATCGAGGCAACAGTAGGCCAAATAGTTTCCATCGACTTGCGCGCTGGCTGTGTTATCTCGCCACCAATAGGCACTCATGCCGATTTTTGAGAAAAGGTGCCTGTCAGCGTAGCTCTGTAAGTCTTGCCCAGTGGCGCGAAATAAAATCTCACCAAGAACCATTGTGTCGCAATTGGAATAGACCCAGTAACCGGATTCATAAGTTGATCCATAGGTATACCAGGGCTGCGGGATTCCAGTAGCGGCCATTTGTCGAGCAATACATTCATCCATTTGGTTATCAGAGAGAGTGAGATTTCCACCACTGTTAGCACTATCATTGCTACATATACCCAATGTAGGGTTATTAGCATCTGCACATAAAATAGGCAGGCCTGATCGCATATCTAACAGGTTGCGAATGGTGATTTGAGCCCGTTCGTTATTGGCCCACTCATTAATATAGACCGAAGCGCTTTCTTCAAGTGACTCGATAAAGCCCTGCTCAATAGCAATCGCTACCATCACACTAGTGAATGATTTAGCCGTTGACCAAGAGCTGGCAAGGCTATTTTTGTCTCTACTGCCAAATCGATCTTGCAAAGTCTCAGAATCGGTATTTAACTCGCTGACTAACGCAGACTTTTCGCCAAGCATAATGCCGCGATAACGTTCATATACAAGTTTACTGTCCTTAATCACCACAGCGGCCTGAGTAAACGTGCCATCGATAAATGCCTCGTCAAAGGCAGTGGATAACGATGTTGAATCCATCCCCACCGATTCAGGACTTGCCTCTGACCAAATGCTGTTATCAATGGGATTGTTAGAATCTAAATCAGGCAGCAAATTAGACTTATTGCTGGTGCCTCCGCCACCACCACCACAGGAAGCTAATAGAACAGTTATCAGAATGGAATTAAAGTATTTGAGTCGCATGGAGACTTCCTATATTTTAGTGTTAGCTTATCAATAAAATATTGTCTTTGCCTAGTGCAACACTTCGTTGAAATTGCTCTCAATCTGTTAATAAGTGCATATGTATGCAGAGTACCCTTTTGGCGTATTATGCTGTTTTGTCCTGCAGTGATAGGCTGTCAAATATACGCAAACAGACAGAGATAACGGCATGAAAGAGATAACAGAGAATCGTTTTAATCAACCACTTAGCGGTAATCATATGCCTAGGTTCGCTGGTCAAGCGAGTTTTTTTAGGTTACCCATACAGCAAGATGCCGAGGGACTTAATGTCGCTCTTTTAGGTATGCCCGTTGACACCGGCACCAGTAACCGCGGTGGGGCCAGATTTGGGCCTCGGCAAATCCGCACCGAATCGGTATTGGTAAGACCTTACGGGATGGCCACCCAAGCCGCACCATTTGATTCGTTTCAAGTAGCCGATATAGGCGATGTAGCGGTAAATCCGTATAACTTGCTAAAAACCATTGATATCATCGAATCAACCATTGATGACGTTTTACACGCTGGCGCCAAGCCTATATCAGTGGGTGGTGACCATACCTGTACCCTTCCTATTTTGCGCTCCCTGGCCAAGCTGTATGGGCCGATGGCATTGATTCATATTGATGCCCACGCCGATATTAATGACGAGATGTTCGGTGAAAAGATTGCCCATGGCACAGTGTTCAGACGCGCCCTTGAGGAGGGTTTAATCGACGGATCGAAAATGTTTCAAATTGGACTCAGAGCAACGGGCTACGCAGCCGATGATTTCGAGTGGTCACGCAGACAGGGCGCGACAGTGATATCGGCGGAAGAGTGCTGGTATCAGTCAATGGCACCAACCATGGATAAAATCCGCGATATCATTGGGCCCGATATGCCCACTTACCTTACCTTTGATATCGATGGTCTCGACCCTTCGGTTGCGCCAGGCACAGGGACGCCCGAGCCCGGTGGTTTAACCGCTTCTCAAGGGCTGGAAATTATTCGCGGCTGTTTTGGCTTGCGTCTGGTTGGATGCGATTTAATGGAAGTGTCTCCACCCTATGATACCAGTGGTAATACCGCATTGCTGGCGGCAAACTTGCTGTTTGAAATGCTCTGTAGTTTACCCGGTTGTATCCGCCGTCGGTAACAGAGTCTATTGCTTTTTTGCTAGGGGCGCCGGTATGCCTTCAAAAACCGTGCCCCAAATTTTAATATCTTTGATGCGCTTGGGATGAACCCGATAGGGATCGGCCTCAAGAATGGTAAAGTCTGCTTTT
>CBFHVP010000119.1:0-4499 GCA_965659315.1 uncultured Porticoccaceae bacterium
TCATGGCAGTTGGCTGTTGGTGACTGAATAGTGCCTGAGCCTGCTGCAAGTCGGTAAAGACCGCCTCAACCATACGATCACTGAGTAACTCACCCAACTGTTGTAGTTGTGCCTCCGTCAGTTTTTCTGTCGCTTCTATATAGTAGGCAGTCCCGCGTTCAACACGCACGACATTGTCTAAACCGCAGTTATGCGCAATATCTGTCGCCTTACTTGACCAAGGCGAAATGGTGCCGGGCCGAGGTACAACCAATAACAAATCACCATTATTAGCCAGTTGCTTGACACTGGGGCCGTAAGTTAGCAACGCCTGCAAGGTGGTCTGATCAGCCTCTGACAAAGACGCACTTACCTCAGCAAAGTGAATATATTCGGCCATTACCGACACGACCGAGGGAACGGTGTTTTGCAGACTAGAGAGTAATTTTCGACGTCGAAAGTCAGACAGAGAAGGTGCGCCGTTGAGGATGATCATGGAAGGCTGGTCTCAAAAATCGTCAGTAAAGGAAGGCGCGTATTCTAGCAGGAAAAAACTCTGTTTAGGCAGATAGAATTGAGTAAACTATGTACAATTATCTAAACCTGCAAATTCAGTCCACAAAGGTCTACGTACAAATCTGCGTGAGGTGTCATAGGAAGTAATGCGGGAGTTATCCAACAGAGAGAGAAAAATGCGCAATCGGATCATTCTGATCGCATTGCTGTTGGTCTTTTCCAGTTATATCGCCAAAAGTACCCACTACAACGACCTAGATAATATCAAAGCCAAAGGCCGCTTGGTTATGCTGACATTACCTGGCCCAACCACTTATTTTGAGGACGGACGTGGCAAAAATGGCTTTGATTATCTGCTGGCTAAAGCCTTTGCCGACAGCCTCGGTGTCGAATTGGAAGTCAGGGTAATGCCAACTTTGCGCAGCTTGCTGCTATCGGTCGGTGGCCCAAAGGGAGACTTTGCTGCGGCGAACTTAGTACAAACGGCGGAGCGCAAGAAAACACTCAGTTTTGCCACCCCTTATCTTGAAGTCACCCAGCGATTAATTTATCGCAGTGGCGGTAAACGCCCCAAATCACTGGACCAACTCGATGGCGATCTGGTGATTATTGAAGGCTCGTCCCACAGTGAAAATTTAACTCAGCTACTTGACCAATACCCTAGCCTGACTTGGCAAGAACAAGATAATGGGGAAATGAGTGATTTGATGCGCAGGGTCCACGAAGGTGAAATAAGCTACAGCGTGGTCGATTCACTGGCCTACCTTATCAGTCGCCATATCTACCCTAAAGCCCGTAGCGCCCTGAGTATTTCAGAACCCCAACCCATAGCTTGGGCTTTTGCTAGTCATAACGATGGCACTGTTCTCAATGCAGCTAACCAGTTCTTACAAGGTTATATTGAGTCCGGCCAACTTAAATCCCTCACAGATCAACTGTTGGCTCAAACCGATAATTTCTCTGCCTCAGACAGTTATCGATTGGGCAAATTGGTAGACAACCGTCTACCCAAATATGAAGCCCTATTCCGCGAAACAGCTGCGGAGTTCGATATTGATTGGCAACTATTGGCAGCCGTCGCCTACCAAGAATCGCACTGGGATCCAAAAGCTCGATCACCCACTGGCGTGCGCGGTTTAATGATGCTGACCATGAACACAGCCCGTGAAATGAAAGTGGACGATCGTCTCGATGCGGCCCAAAGTCTCAGAGGTGGCGCAGCCTATCTGCAGAAATTAAAAGCGCGACTACCAGAGCGCATTCATGATCCAGATCGCACCTTATTTGCCCTCGCAGCCTACAATGTCGGCTTTGGTCATCTTGAAGATGCGCGGGTGCTCACCTCGCGCAATGGCAAAAATCCTGATAGTTGGGAAGATGTCAGGCGTCACCTGCCCTTGCTCAGCAAGAAGAATTTTTACTCAACGGTAAAACATGGTTATGCCCGTGGCGGCGAGCCGGTACTCTATGTCGATAATATTCAGTACTACAAAACCTATCTGCAGCTCTATTCTCTTGCTCGTCAAACAACCCAACCAGATGGCGGAGACAATGAACCACTCAACGACCCTGCAGATTGGGAAACCGCACCACCCGCACTGTAATTAACCACCGCGCTTACGGCGAAAAAATTGGCTAATCAAGTCACCGCATTGTTGCTCTAACACCCCACCCTGCCACTCAATAGAATGATTAAAATGATCGCTATCCATCAATTGCAACTGGCTGGTGAGAGCACCAGCGCGCGGCTCTTTAGCACCAAATACAATACGTCGAATTCGCGCATGGATCATTGCGCCGACACACATGGTGCAGGGCTCAATACTGACATACAGATCACAGCCAGTTAACCGGTAATTGCCGGTAATGGCGGCAGCATGCCGCAGGGCAACTATTTCGGCGTGGGCGGTAGGATCGCAACCCGAGATAGGCTGGTTGTACCCTTCAGCCAGCACAGCACCGTCTTTAACCACCACCGCACCCACAGGCACCTCATCAGCAGCAGCGGCCTGCTCCGCTAGTTCCAAAGCTCGGGCCATGAAAAATTCATCGGTATTTAATTTATCGTCGTGCAATGATGTAAACCCTTCAGTCGAGCAATAAAAATAGCGTAAAATCCGCAGTCTCCTGACTGCCAAAATAAGCCTGCGACCCATGCCAACCATCAACAGCACTCAGCCACTGACTTTGCAGCCCAGCTGGCAGACCGATCTCAGCCAGAGTTGCAGTTCAATCGACAAGTTGCTGGACTACCTACAGTTAAACGCCCAACAGCTATCGGTAAGCCAACAGGCCAACCTAGACTTCCCACTGCGGGTGCCATGGCCATTTGTGCGTCGCATGGCACAGAGCAATCCGCATGATCCGCTGCTCGCGCAGGTATTACCCACCGCGGCAGAAATGCATAACAGCGCAGACTACAGCAAAGACCCACTGGAAGAATCAAATCATAATCCAGTGCCCGGTATTGTACATAAATATGGCAATCGACTGTTGCTGATAGTAAGCCCTAATTGCGCCATCAACTGTCGCTACTGTTTTCGTCGCCATTTTCCCTACAGCGACAATCGCCAGAGCAAAGCGCAATGGCACGAGGCACTGGAGTATATAAGTAATAAGCCAGAGATTAATGAAGTGATCTACAGCGGTGGTGACCCATTAGCTGCTAATGATAAATTTTTAAGCTGGTTAACCGAGCAGATCGCCGCCATCTCGCATATTAAACGCTTGCGTATTCATAGCCGCCTACCCGTTGTAATCCCATCACGTATCAACCAACAATTTTTCGACTGGGCTACCACAACCAGACTTAAGCCCATTATGGTGTTGCATATCAACCATGGCAATGAAATTGACCAGGCACTTAAAGCCAGCATCGACCAATGTATCGATCATGGTATTGCCATGCTCAATCAGACAGTGTTGCTAAAAGGAATAAATGATAATGCCGCCACCTTAACTGCGTTATCAGAAAAACTTTTTGACTGCGGTGTAATGCCCTACTATCTGCACCTTTTAGACCCTGTTGCAGGCGCCAGTCACTTTGATATTGATGTCGAGCGCGCCAAACAGATCTACGCTTTATTGCAAGCAGATTTACCCGGTTTTCTGGTGCCAAAATTGGTTGTAGAAATCGCTGGAAAGAGTAATAAAACGCTAATAACGTAACATGGGACTCACAAGCAATACCCTAACCGACCAACTAGCACGTTGCATAATTTCCCTTTTAACGCGCTGTTAGTGGTCTACACTGACTCTCCAAAGGCAGACAGGTTTTGCCTTTAAACACTGGTGTAGTGGTGGGTTCAGACCCCATCTGAGGTAATTGTGAATATCAATAACCATAAGCCCACCGCGCACTAAATTTAAATGGAAGTTCAGCACAATCATATCTCAGGGAGGATATATGAACTTTAGTACTCGTTGGAAAATTAACTCTATTACCGCAGCCATTATTAGCGCAGGCGCCGTATTACCCACCACCACAATTGCAGCTGAAGCAGCTTTGGAAGAGGTGGTGGTCGTCGGCTCACGAGGGGCGCCACGCACCATTGCAGAATCCTCCGTACCCGTTGACGTACTTAGCGCAGATGAGCTCAATAGAGCGGGCAGTAATGATATGTTGGAACAACTCAAAGGCGCCATCCCATCATTAAATGTGCATTCGCAACCTATCAGCGATGCAGCCTCCATAGTTCGCCCAGTCAACTTGCGCGGTCTGCCATCGGACAACACCTTAATCATGGTCAATGGCAAACGTCGCCATCGCGCCTCGGTTATTACATTTCAGGGTGGTGGAATAAACGATGGTTCGCAGGGTACAGATATCTCAGTTATTCCCAGCATCGCATTGAAGCAGGTTGAAGTACTGCGCGATGGTGCTTCCGCGCAATATGGCTCTGATGCTATCGCTGGCGTGATTAACTTTGTTCTTAATGACGCCTCCGAAGGTGGCAGTATGTCGGTCAAAAAAGGTCGCTATCAGGCTGGTGATGGTGACACCA
>CBFHVP010000120.1:0-4486 GCA_965659315.1 uncultured Porticoccaceae bacterium
TGTTGTCGACACCGCCAAAGCTCTGAATTAATTCTTTCCTACGCTTGAATAGCAGTATATAGATCGCCAAATACAAGCCAATCACAAGCAACCCCACCCATTCAATTTTAAACGGCGTCAATTGATATAGCAGTACTAGGCTTGCCAGTAATGCCCAGTTCCCCAGCAGATAGTAATTACGCCCGATGCGCGTTACATCGATATGCAAATTATCGGTATAAAGTCTAATCAATGAGTCCAAAGAATTGACCACAAAAATCACTCCTAATATGACCATGGCAGTACCCAGCACCCCAACCACCGCAATATCATTAACAAAATAATAATATAACGCAGAGAACCACAGGGCGATGGCGATAGAGGGGACCACCAAAAGTGCGAGTAACAACTGCCACGTTTTTAAGCCACTGACAAACCGAGCGACAAACTGACCAATCATAATACTCCAAGCAAACCACCAAAACAGATACCAGCCATGGTAGTCAGTAATGGGACTGATAAAACGGTGGATGTTTATAAAGTAGCCACTGAGATTTGCCGCACTGGCCAAGTACCCCTCGACCGAAGCCCCAGATGCAATAATCATTACCGCGGTAAGCGCAATAAATAACGCACTCGAGGTCAAGCTAAGCACCCTGACATAGCGAATATCGGTACTCGAAAATACTGCCGCTAAAATAATTAACCCAACCAACAAATATTGTTGCGCAACACCTATTCCCTCGATATAGCTGGGAACATAGGAGAGAAATAAATAAGCAGTAAAGGCACAGGTAGTAATCACCACCGCATTGTTAATCCACCGAATGGGCTTTAGCTGAAACAGCCCGACTCTGGGTTCGACAATGCAAAAATAGAATGTGGTTAAGAAATAGAAGGCCCATACCAGAAAACCCCAGAAACCAAACTCAATAGCCAATGGATTAGTAAAGCTATAGGGTTCTTCAGCCGCATAGACAGGAAACTCAACCAGCGGAAACATAATCAACCCAACATCAAGCCCTGAAGTAAATAAAATGGCCAGAAATGCTATCAATGACAATGGTGTTGGACCGGTACAACGTACGTCGCGCCACTTTATACAAATAAACAGCGATGTCGCCAACGTAATTGCAATGGCCAAAGAGAGTATGTCATACATATTTGCGCTGACCTTTAGTTAAATTCCATGATGGCAATATACAGCGTCTACCACCCAGTAATGAAGCTATCTAAATACTAGCGTCATATTATCTCAGGTAATTCAATTGTTTTATCCATTATTAACCTCCAGCCAACAATCGCTTGACATAAAACTACTCAATCGTGAATATAATTAGCTGAATAGCCTTCCCCTAAACTATAAAAAGAGAGTCATTATGTTTATAAAATCCGTAGCAATCACTTTTCTCACATTATTATTGTCCTCAGCTGCTCTATCAGACGGGCATGCAGACGGACATGGCAAATCAAAAACCTCTGTCGACCCGATGGTTGCACTGCAACCTGCGGCAAATCAAGATGCTGCCGCTGCCTACTACCAAGCAGTGGAAAAAAATGTCTTCAACGGTGCCATTCCTGCGAAACAAGCGCAATTGGCGGCTATCTCTGCATCAGTAGCGATCAAATGTCTGTATTGCATTCCTGCGCACACCAGCATGGCCAAGGCAGCTGGGGCAACAGATGAAGAGATTAAAACCGCGGTTGCTATCGCTGCCGACGTCGCATTAAAGAGTGCCCTGCTCTATGGTAACCAATATGATATGGATACCTTTCTGGAGATGTTCCCACAGTAATACAACTCGTAGCCTCTAAAGCAAAAAACCTCTCACATACTAGATGCGAGAGGTTTTGTTAAAACAACAATCAGTGAGGCCCTTATAGTCGGTGGATACATCCCCTAAGAATTACAGAGATGATAGTGGTTTATCAACCGGTTGAGTCAATGCCCTTGGATCAACAGACAAACCAAAAATAGCACTGTAACCCGGGCTCTTCTCCCGATGCACCACACCGGCATGAGCGGTTACCTTTGTGCCTTGAGTACAGGTAATTGATTCACCGGTCTCATATTCGGTCACCGTTAACTCACCGCCAGTGATATAAAGAAATGAGTCAAAGTCATGCCAGTGGAAATCATTTTCTAGCGCGGGATAATCCGCTTTAAAAGGAAAATATCCCGCCTCTTTGATTTCGCTATAGGCTTGTTCCTCGTCTTTAAAGGTACTGATATTTTGCATTTTTAACTGCCTTTTTATTTTTCTAGCAGGCTAACACGCCATTTTTTATCAGTCAAAGATTGCTATTAGTCCCCTGCGCCATCTACAGTCTTTGGGCATAAGATCGTAATAGCTAGATTCCCTAGAAACTATTATCAAATCAAATTAATGAGTAAAGAATTAACAGAGCTAAATGGCACTCATCAAAACGCCGTTTTTAATTACAAACCGAACTCTATTTGCGTTTATACCAACTCAGACTGATTTGAAAAAATCTTGAGCTTGTGAAACAAATCAAGCGATTCTTGCAAAACAACTTCTATTCTAATCAAGTGTATCTGCCCACAACTGAAAAACCATTTCTCTATCAAACATTTCTCAATACTAGTGTTGTTGTTTGATCGGTGCCAAGGGCAATACTACTTTTATAAGGATATAGAAATGAAAACAGCATCATTAGTATTAGCTGGGCTAATCAGCTCAGTATCGTTGTCCGGCCAAGTATGAGTAAGCCACACATCTTTAGAGGACGTTTTCAATGTGTCGACCAGCCCACAGACTACGTGGCTGTTGACTAAATGAATCGCTCCGCTGATATGGATGGACCTTTGCAATCTAGGCACAGTAAACCGCAACAAATCATCGAGCATCTATGGACTCAAGCATTTTCTCTATAGCACTGCCCAGACCTTCGATAAGCCATCTACCCTTTGATTAAGCAATGAGCATAACAGGACAAAAAAAGCCCATGGTTAACTCTAGCTGGATGCTGTCTTGAATCAAAACTAAAGGATTAGACTATGAAAAACAGACAAATATATTTACTGCTGTATTGTTTTATCTGCTTAAGCAGTGTTGCCAACACCGGCCATGCTGAGCCCATTATACCCATAATGGTCGGCGATATTACTACCGTCAACACTTCTTACGGTGAAACAAAAACAAACTCAAAGTCAAAATCTACGCCACTCGGTGCCGACTCGGATAGGGATGGCGAGGCCGATTATAGAGATGCATTTCCCCAAGATCCGAAAAGATCAAAATCTATCGCATTTTGCGACACAAATAGCGTGACCTGTGATGAGCATGGAGAGTGCCAAGATCCCCATCTTCCAGACCCACGATGCCTACAATTGATTGAGGAGCCCGCTGCGTCAAGACTTAGATTACTGGGCTTTGATGCTGATAGAGACGGTATTAGGGATGATATCGAGAAGCAAATAGACGCGGCATTTAGCGGTATGGTCAACGACCTAACGCGGAAGATGGCTATAAGCTATCAAAAAATTCTTTCAGGTGCACTGAATAATAAGCAGATTAACCAGCAGGTTACAGAAATTGAGCGTCTTAATTCCTGCATTCGTGATGCAACCTCTAGCAATGCCAAAACAGGCCATCGTTTTATTACTCATAGACAACTCAATACCATAGATAGAACTAGAACTTATTTACAAAGAGCAGCTGAGGCTTATGACACAGAGGGACCACCTGAAATAAAAGATTGTAACAACAGCAGTAACAAGCCTACGACTCAACTATACCGCCAAAAAATGCCAGTGATGACCAAATCAACACCAATAGTCTTTTCTGCCTATTCTCTGGCAAAGACTAAATACTTAAAAGACTCTCATTTTTACTTATTAATGGGGTGATGACTGATGAAGATAACGCAAAAAAAAGCAAAGATACGTTAAAGAAAATACTTAATTCAGCCCCCGTAACACTGCTTTACAATACGAATCACCTACTATTGCAATTCTTTGACCTTTGGGTGCATAAATCAGGGGAAATGATTGTAGATCATGGGAGCACATTGAGATTTTGGGGATTTATTTACGAAACAATGCCTTCCGATTCTTCGCTAACCAATGCATTTATGAAATGGTATGACCCCGATCGCGATATAGGCTATTGGGCTAAGAAAGACCTAAATAAGATGATTAAACGTGTCAAGCGGTCATTAAAGGAGAATAAAAAAGTAGTAATTATTTCTCATTCTGAGGGTAATTTTTTCTATCGAAATATACATAAGGCACTTGCACAATGGGATATTAAGAAAACCCAGCAATGCTTTGCCGGCGTAGGGATTGCGACGCCCTTATCTAGCAAATTTGGCGATTACAGCTATATTACCAATAGCAATGACAAAATTATCAATACAGCACGTCGCCTCTGGGGCAGCACATTAGACGCCAACATCACCATACCGAATGGCTACGGTGGCTTTTTGGGTCATGACTTGCAAAATACTTATTTATCTCATCCAAATTCTATACGACGATTAAAAA
>CBFHVP010000121.1:0-4448 GCA_965659315.1 uncultured Porticoccaceae bacterium
TTCAACGTCACCGAGAATGCCCTCGATGTCAGGCATGTTCTATATTTTCAAACGCCCAACCCATGGACTACAGGGGCTTGCACGCAGTTTTAAGCGGCGCGTATGCTAATGTCAGACCCTTTATTTCGCAACAGCACATTTATCCCAATACGCTGATATGTTGCTTCATCGGGATAAAATGGATCTAGGGTTCAACGATAACATCCCAAAGAGGGCAGGTTCACTGATTTTCGAGTTTTCGAGTTGCAGAGAACTAGATCAGTTTGTGGGCGCCCTCTCAGAAGGCGGCAGGGTTAGCACTTTGTTGCCACATTAATGGCAGTCGCGAAGCTAGGACCCAGAGACCATCAATCCCACTGCGGCTCGCGTTTTTCCAGAAATGCGCTAATGCCTTCTTTGGCATCTGCGCTTTGCAGGCAGGCGTTTAACTGATCACGCAAAAATGGCAGGGCGCTATCAAAATCCATAGCATCCTGTGCTACATAAGCGGCAAGGCCTAGTTGCATGGTTCCGGGAGCGAGATTAGCGAGCTCTGCCGCCAGGCTGGCGACGTGATTTTGCAGATCGTCAGCGGGGACGGACTGGTTAATCAAACCCCATTGTTCTGCTTGATCTGTGGAGATTGCATTGCCGCGCATAACAAAATCCAGCGCCGCCCGCTGTGGCATTACGCGGAATAATCCACCCATTACCATAAACGGCCAGATACCGCGTTTGATTTCAGGGGCAGAAAAGTTAACCCCTTCAGCGGCTATGGCGTGGGTCACATTGCATAGGAATAATAAGGCGCCGGCAAACAGGTTGCCTTGCACACAGGCAATAGAGGGTTTGTTGAGATGACGCAAGCGCAGTGCAATATCATCATTAGCGCCACGCACCGGTACGGTTGATTGGCTTGCGCTAGCTTTGCCACTCATGGCGGCTAAGTCGCCACCGGCACAGAACACATCGCCTTTGGCCGCCAGTACCACGACGCGGATATCGCGTTGCTGTTTGGCGTAATCCAGCGCGTAAATAATTTCCGCGGCCATAGTCGGGTTAATGGCATTTTTGCGCTCGGGGCGATTTAAGGTGATGGTCAGAATATGGTCGTTGATTTCAAGCTCAACCGCTTCGAAAACCAGGCCGTCTAGAGATAAATTTTCGTCCGTCATATTATTAACCTTTTATTATTCAGCCAAGTTTAACTGTTTAGTCAGAGACACAGGTACCTCAATAACTTTGGCTCGCAGATATTCACCCATAGATTTTGCTTGCGGATCCATACGTACCGATGACGCCACGCCTTCACCTAAAATACCTTTAATAAAGAAATTCAGAGAGTGGATATTGGCAAGATCATAACGAATGATTTCTAGCTCCGCGGTCTCAGGCATCAACTGTTTTAGTTTTTCTACGGTTAAAAATTGATGGAGAAAACCGTAGGCCTCTGCACTGGTAGCCCAAACGCCGATATTGGCGCAGCCGCCTTTATCACCAGATCGCGTGCCAAAAAGGCGACCCAAGGGAATACTGACAGTATTGCCGGTGGGGCAAGCTGGCACTGCTGCTGGTTGTACAATATGAGAAACTGCGGGCACATCCAATTGATTAGTCGGTTTAACTTCAGTGACATTATTATCAAGGTGAACATTCTCTGTAACGTACTGGCTAGCAACCAGTGTTGGCCAATAGGCTAAAAAACTATCGCCATTACCGATGGGCGTCATTACTCCAAGACCAGGAATATTGGCGAGAGAAATTTCAATTAGCTTGGCGCTGAACAGACGACCAACTAATTCTTTATCGCGCGATTTGGCAACGATTCGCAAACGGGCAAATGCTTGTTCATTGGTTTGCGGGTTTTGTCTATCGCTGCGAATCAGTTCAATCGATACATCATCAAACTGTTGTTTACCACCAATATTATTAAAGAATGTAGTGGTTAATATTTCCGCTTTCGCCTCAATATCTAACCCCGTCAGAGCGATCTCAAAGCCGTTGCGAAAACCTCCTAGCGTATTGATACAGACTTTATGCGTAGCGGTTGGGCTAGAACCTTTACAGCCACTGACATACACGCGATCTTCGCCTGCCTGTTCAATATTCAAGCTATCGAAATGGCCGATAACATCGGGGTTTTTGTAGGCGGGGTCGCTGATCTCATAAAGTAACTGAGCTGTCACTGTGCCAACAGATACCAAGCCCGCGGTGCCCGGATGTTTGCTAATAGTAAAGTTACCATTGGCTTCAATTTCGGCAATCGGGTAACCGGGGTTTTCAAAACTGGGCACTTCCTGAAAGAAGGCATAATTGCCGCCGGTGGCTTGTTGACCACATTCGATAATGTGCCCTGCGGCCAGAGCACCCGCCAGTTGATCATAATCGTCGCGCTGCCAGTTAAATTTCCACGCGGCGGGGCCAATCACTACCGCAGCATCGGTGACCCGCGGGCAAATGACGATATCAGCGCCTTGGTCTAACGCCTCTTTAATACCCCAAGCACCCAGATAAGTATTGGCGGTGAGTAAGGTATTTTTCGTGTCGGCTAAATTAACGCCGGTATCCATATTGGTAAACGACTCGCCGGCACTTTGCAGTTCTTCAATACGCGGTGCCAAATCATCACCATCGATATAGGCGACTTTCACCTCAAGGTTTAATTCTTTGGCAATCGCTTTTACGGCATCAGCCATGGCGGCCGGATTAAGGCCACCAGCATTGCTAACAATTTTAATATTGTTTTCTATGCAAGGCTGTAGCACTTGTTTTACTTGCTTTAAAAACGTGCCGACATAACCTGTGTTTCTGCTCTTTTTCTGGCCATACAAAATAGCCATAGTGAGTTCGGCTAGATAGTCGCCGGTCAGGACATCGATGGGGCCACCTTCAACCATCTCCTTAGCGGCAGATAATTTATCGCCATAAAAGCCACTGCAGTTGGCAATTTTAATGACCTCAGTCATCGCTCTGCTCCCCTTCAATTGTCGCCAACAGTTGTTTGGATTTCACCTGCTGTCCCGCTTCACAGCTAACAGCGGTAACAACACCGCTGATTCCGGCTTTAAGAGCATGTTCCATCTTCATCGCTTCCAGCACAATCAATGTTTGGCCGGCTTCAACGCTATCACCTTGTTTCGCCATCACGTCGACGATGGCACCGTCCATGGACGCTTTAACCTGACCGTTGCCTGCGCTACCTGCGGCTACTGCAGGTTGGTGGGTCATATCGGTAACAATAAAGTGACCGCTGCCGTCGTCGAGATATAGGGTCTTATCATCAAAGGAAAAGTGCATGGTTTCGCGTACGCCGTTTTCCACAAATACGCAGCTATTATCGGTTTGGGAGATAAACTCCAAACACGTGGTTTGATCATTAACAGTAATAGTAAAACCCTGTGCCGTTTTGCTGAGGTTGACGGTATTGGTTTGGCCGTCGAAGTCCAGTTGGTAAACATAACTCTCGGCGCTGGCGCGGCCCCAGTTAAGCTGAGTACGCTGCACTGCTTGCTGAAAATGCAGCATGGCGGCCTTAGCCAGCGTAGCATTAGAGGGTTGTTTTTGGTCCATGCTGATATCAGCGCTAAAGTGCTGTTCAATAAAGGCAGTGGTGGCTTCACCTTGGCCAAATACTTCATGCCGCAAGACGTTTTGCAGGAACAATTTATTGTTATTCATACCCAGCAATTGTGTGTCCTGCACTGCTGAAGCCAAGCGCCGAATAGCTTCGGCGCGGTTATCACCATAAGCAATGACTTTAGCAATCATCGGATCGTAGAAGGGGCTGACTTCCTGCCCCGTTTGAATACCGTGGTCCATACGAATACCGGCTCGCTGCGGATAATGCCATAACCGCACTTGGCCGGTTTGTGGCATAAAGTTATTGCGCGGGTCCTCGGCATACAGTCGAACCTCGACCGCATGGCCGTTTAGCTGGATATCATCCTGACTTAATGGCAGCGCTTCGCCCGCGGCAACTTTTAATTGCCAGGCTACCAGATCCTGACCAGTGATCAGTTCGGTTACCGGATGCTCCACCTGCAAGCGGGTGTTCATTTCCAAGAAATAAAAGTTTTTATCTTTATCGACCAAAAACTCGACGGTACCGGCACCGCGATAATGACAGGCTTTGGCAGCATTCACTGCGGCTTCACCCATACGCTGGCGCAGTTCTGGATCAACAAAGGGAGAGGGCGCCTCTTCTACCACTTTTTGGTGTCGGCGTTGAATAGAGCAATCCCGTTCGCCCAGATAAACCGCATTGCCATGCTCATCAGCAAAGACCTGAATTTCAATATGGCGAGGTTCGATAACCGCACGCTCTAAAATTAACTCACCACTGCCAAAGGCTGTTTCTGCCTCAGAGCGGGCGGTGCGAATTTGCTCGGCCAGCTCGCTCTCCTCAAACACCAGACGCATACCGCGACCACCGCCACCGGCGGAGGCTTTTACCATCAGCGGAAAACCGA
>CBFHVP010000122.1:0-4419 GCA_965659315.1 uncultured Porticoccaceae bacterium
CAAAGCGCAGGGTCAAGTTTGCGGTTGTATTTGAAGCTCTAATCAGGCCCCAGCCCTCTGGGTATTCTACCCGCATACCGTCGAGAGTAATAATTTGTGCGCCTTTAAATTGGCAGCCGGCGACTAGATTATTGATTAACTGGAATTTTTCATCCTCATCTACCGCGATTAATATTTCAGGGGTGTAGCTGCTGTCCTTAAACTCGGCAATAAGCTTGTCGACAGTGGCATGATCTTTTTGGTTGCTCAGTATTTCTAGAAGGCGAACCGCGGCATAGATACCGTCGTCAAAGCCCTTCCAGCGGTCATTAAAAAAGATGTGGCCGCTGAATTCTCCGCCGAGTGGCGCATTGTTATGTTGCACCGCTTTGCGCACATGAGCGTGTCCTGTTTTACACATCATGGGCCGACCGTTGTATTCGCGTATGAGCTCGGCCAGTCGTTTGCTACTCTTCACATCAAAAACGATATCTGTATCGGGGTTGCTGGCGAGTATATCTCGGGCGAAAATCATCATTAGCTTGTCTGGCCAGATTATTTCGCCACTACTGGATATCACCACAATGCGATCGCCGTCGCCATCGAAAGCAAAGCCCAAGTCAGCGTTGACCTCTACAACCTTTGCGATTAACGTCTGAAGATTATTTTCATCCGCTGGATTGGGCTCATGATTGGGGAATGCCCCATCGACATCACAATGCAAGGGAATAAGGGTATGGCCGAGACTTTCAAAAAGCTTAAGCGCCACCGGGCCAGCAACGGCATTGCCAGCATCAACAACAACGGTAAATGATTTGGCGGCAGTGCTCTCTTCAACAATGTGTCGGACATATTGCGTCACGATATCGCGGCTAAAACGCTGACCGTTATCGCTACGGGTAAACTCGGCTTTATCCAGCATTGGCTTAATTAGCTGTAATATTGGGCCGGCAATCACCTGGCCTTTGATAATGATCTTAAAACCGTTGTAGTGGGCTGGGTTGTGACTGGCAGTGACCATAATGCCACAGCTAGATTGACCGCTATGGTGAACCGCGAAATTCAGTATTGGCGTAGTAATTTCGCCCAAATCAATAACATGACATCCAGTAGATAACAGGCCCTGTTGCAGCGCCTGTGAAAGTTGATTTGATGTTAATCTTCCGTCGCGTCCTACATAAATTGCGCTATGGCCATTGTTTAAGATAATGGTGCCGATGGTTTTGCCCAGTCTCGAGGCAAATTCAGGAGTGATTTCATCACCGGCAATACCGCGAATATCATAGTCACGGAACACCCTGTCTGGCACCTTAAAGTTGGGGTCGTCAATATTGTTGGCTAGCTCGGACAGAGCAATTACTTTGGTTTCCTGCTCCGCTGGTTCTTCCTCAGCCGTTGGTTCTTCCTCAGCCGTTGGTTCTTCCTCGATCAGAGGTTCTGCTTCGGTAGCTGCTCCCTTATTTAGCGGCGAATCTTCCTTGGTCAAAGGCGTCGATTCCGAATGTGGCTCTACCAGCCCTACTGCTGTTTCAGCCACCAAGGGCGCTGATTCAAAAGGTGCATCTAGAATTTTTGCTTTATTAGGGTCCTCATGGGCATCGAGAGCGGGTGCGAAAAGTGCGTCTTCGGCATTGTGATTCTCGATAAAAATCGCCGTTATTGTCTGTCTCCGCTTAATTCTAAACAAGGTTAAAAGATATAAAGCGATAATAACGCCACAGACGATAGCGCCAAAATATAACCAAAACGGCGGCAGTTGTTTGTTAATGGTATCGGCCAATGCCTGAGATGGGGTGAAATAAAGCTTCCAAAGGCTATTATTTGTGGCAAAAATCTCCGGATTAGTAGCAGACTGGGTTTGGTCAGAACCACCTTCACCAAAAGACGTAAGAACAATATTACTGCGGTTGGGGACGGTCTGTTGTAACTCGATCAAGCCTTTGGTACTGACGATCTGAGCCATTGCCGCTTGCAAGCTCTCTACCGGTAGTTGGAGTAGCACCACAGATGCTTCTTGTGATCCGCGCTCAGTAATTAGGCCGCTAATTAATATTTTCCATTGTTTAGCGATCTTAACTGCTCTGGGACTCACAGAATCGCCTCGCATCGTTGCGCGCACCATTTGCTGGGCGGCAAATCCGAGCTGTTTGTGACGCTGCAGATCAGCATCGACCACGTAGATGGCCTCAGCATCGGGCACAACTGATGTAGCAAATTGTTCTAATTGGTCTGGATTATTCGACTTGATACTGTGAGATTTTATTCGTTCTAGTATCTGTTGATGATAGTCTAAGTAGTCGTCAACAAGACTAGTGGCAGATTTTATATCAGCGCCATAATGAACATCGGCCGCTTGTTGGCGAGCCTCTACAACAAGGTCCTGCCTCATTAGATAAAAGGTTATTATCAGAGCAACAACACAGACCAACGCACTGCCAAGAACAATACTGTCTTCTTTTGCCTCAGAAATAGTTTTTTTTACATTCAATGTAATGATTGACTCAGCATCAAGAGTCGACACTAGAGGCTTAGGCGATTCACCATATGCTCAATAATATCCCTTGCTAGCTGCGTCTTGCTCCTTTTACTAAATTTTATTGTTGAGTCTGCGTCTATCCAGCAAGCTTCATTGTTATCTGCATTAAACCCTACGTCATCTTTAGAGACGTCATTAGCGATAATTACGTCGAGCTTTTTACGTGCCAGCTTTTCTCTTGCATAGCTTTCCACTTTTTCAGTTTCTGCGGCGAAACCGATTACAAAAAGGCCATCATTTGCCGCTGCAACGGTACTGACAACATCTGGATTCTTTTCCAATTGTATTGTCATACCATCGTCCTGTTTTTTAATTTTCTGCGTTGCAATCGCCTTGGCTCGGTAGTCAGCAACTGCAGCCGCCGCAATAAATATATCGGCACTACCGGCGGCCTCTAAAGAGGCCTCAAGTAACTCTTGTGCCGACAGAATAGGAATCAATTGACAATGCAACGGCGGTGTCAGGTTTACTGGGCCAGAGATCAGCACCACTTCTGCGCCAGCCTCGCTGGCGGCTTCGGCCAAAGCATAGCCCATCTTGCCAGAGCTATGATTACTGATATAACGCACGGGATCTAATGCTTCACGGGTCGGACCGGCAGTAATAACCACTTTTTTACCAGCCAGTAGCCCACTGGTAAACAGCGTGCTTACTGTCGTAACAATTGCCTCGGGCTGTGGCATTCTTCCTGGGCCCGTATCACCACAGGCCTGAATGCCACTATCGGGATCGATTATATTGACGCTGCGTTGTCGCAAAGTCGCAATATTGTCGATACTCGCGGGATGAGCCCACATAGCTTGATTCATGGCTGGTGCCACCACCACTTTGGCAGGTGTTGCAAGATAGATTGTGCTCAGCAAACTATCGGCTCTGCCGTGAACCATATTGGCGATGAAGTCCGCACTAGCAGGGGCAATAAGCAGTAAGTCGGCCCAGCGTGCGAGCTCAATATGTCCCATGCCTGCCTCAGCATCTGAGTCGAGTAATTCGGTATGCACTTGATGTCCGGAGAGTGCCTGCATGGTCAGTGGCCGGATAAATTCAGTGGCTGCAGGTGTCATCACAACGCGCACCACGGCACCAGCATCCTGTAGCCTTCGCACTAGCTCCGCGCTTTTGTAGGCAGCGATACCACCAGTGATACCGAGAATTACGTGTTTATTTGACAGGCTGCTCATTAATCTTCCGGACAGTCTATGAGATGGCGCGTAAGATAACATTTTGTGGTGCAATTCTATAGTTCTAAATAAGGACTCACTATGGCTATAAGCCACTGGCCAGTCGAAGATCGACCACGAGAGAAGCTTTTAGCCAAGGGGCCGGCGGTGCTGTCTGATGCTGAGTTATTGGCAATATTTTTACGCACAGGGTTGCCAGGATTCACAGCCATTGATCTTGCTAGGCAGTTACTGACCCAGTTTGGTGGTCTAGGAGCACTGCTCAGCGCAGATCAACATACTTTTTGTCAGGCTAAGGGCTTGGGCCCGGCGAAGTTTTGCCAGATCCAAGCCACATTGGAATTAACCACACGCTATTTACAGGAACAATTGCATGGTAATCCGGTTTTTACCTGTCCGGAGCATGTCAGCGATTATTTGGCCGTGCAGATGCGCGACTACAAGCGCGAAGTATTTGTTGTGTTGTTGCTCGATAGCCGCCATCAGTTACTGGAGTATTGTGAGTTGTTTCAGGGTACGATCGATTGTGCCAGTGTGCACCCGCGGGAGGTTGTGCGCTTAGCATTGCATAAAAACGCTGCCGCCGTGATTGTGGCGCATAACCACCCCTCGGGAAGTGCCAAGCCAAGTGCTGCCGATATCGCTATCACTGGGCGGATAAAAGCGGCACTTGAGCTGATGGACATACGCTTACTTGATCATTTTGTTGTTGGCCGCGGAGAA
>CBFHVP010000123.1:0-4338 GCA_965659315.1 uncultured Porticoccaceae bacterium
AGCTCTATCAGATATTGGGCATTTTTATCCCACTAATTGTTACTAATTGTGCAATTCTTGGCCGCGCTGAAGCTTTCGCCAGCAAACAAACAGTGACGATGGCCGCTTTTGATGGGCTGATGATGGGGCTCGGGTTTTTATTTGTATTGGTATTATTGGGAGCCATAAGGGAATTACTTGGCCAAGGTACGCTGCTAGTCGATATGCATCTGCTATTTGGCGCTGCTGCCGCGGATTGGGTGATGCGACCCTTTGGCGACAACTACAGCCTGCTAATCGTAGTATTGCCTCCGGGTGCCTTTTTGGTCACTGGTTTTTTAATCGCTATTAAAAATGCCATTGATAACGCTAATAAGCGCCGCAGCGATGCACTTAAAGACGCTCCGGTTAAAGGGGCAAAACGTATTCGTACCACCGGTCATATCAGTTAATGATCGAACAGCTACTGCAGTGTCAATAGGGATGTATTACCAACAGGGAATAGCGACATATGTATAAAACCGGGGCTGAGCTTGTGCGCTATGGGTTGGAGCAACTTAATATCCCGCATTGTTTTGCTACTGTTAGCCACTATAACCATGAACTCTATCACCAAATAAGCCTTTCCACTTCCCTGCGCACGCATAAAGTCAATCATCAGCTCAGTGCCACCTTTATGGCTGATGCTCTCAGTCGCACCAGTTATCATGGTAAAACGGGCGCCATTCTGACCACGACTGATCAAATTGTCGCAGAGGGTATTGCTGAAGCCTATATTTCAGGTATTCCCTTGCTTGTTATTGCTGGGAGTAATAGTGACAACAGCACCAATGGCATTGATCCGCAACTATTGCTAAAACCGGTCACTAAAGCCTGCTTTAGAGTTACTCAGTTGGCGGATATTGTCAGCACAGTCTTCGATGCCGAAACAATAGCCACCAGCAATAAGCCGGGACCAGTCCTAATCGAGATTCCCACCGCACTGCAGAGCCAAGCTGATAAGCTGAGTCAGCCCTTACCTGAGTACCCTCTCCGTACCGACAATGCGATGGTGGATCAGCAACAAGGTATCAGCATTGATACAATCCTCAACGCTGAAAACCCCTGTATCCTTGTGGACTGGGGAGCGGTCGGTGCACACCGCGACACTATCGCTTTAGCCGAAACTATCGCTGCCCCAGTGTGCACAGTTTTAGCCGGCAACAGCGCCTTTGCCGCTGAACACCCGTTGCATGCAGGGCTAGTGCATGCACCTGCCGCTAAACGCGCGCTAAAGCACTGTGACTGTCTGTTGATTATAGGCGCAGACTCAGCCACAGTGGATAAGTCAGAGCTGCCGAAGCCACTATTCCATGTGACGCCAGCGACCTTAGCAAACCTGGTAGATCAGCTAAAAGTTCTTCAACTCGAACCTCGTGACAGTCAGTCGGTAGCAAAAGTCATCGCCAAAAATAAGCGACAACTGAGACAAGATTGGTTAGAGCACAACAGCAAAGGTCGGGTTAATCCCATTGTATTTTTCGACGCCCTAGCCAACAGCCTGCAAAATGATGCGACCATTGTTACCGGTTATGGCGTCCATCGCGAATTAACCGCAGAGTTACTACCGATCAATAGCCCACGCGGCTTTATAAGTCCCAGCAGTGCTGGCGCCTCGGGCTACTGCTTACCGGCAGTAAACGCTATTAAATTAGCCAATCCAGATAAGCAGGTGATTGGCATTGTTAGCGATGATGCGATAATTATTAATGCTATGGAGGTAGTTGTTGCAGTGCGAGAAAAGCTTGGCGCAATTTATTGTCTACTGAATAACAGTCAACAGCATACTGATAATGCTTCTAGTCCGGTTAATTGGGGTGCCTTTGCCGATGCCATGGATTGCGGGTATTTCCCAATCGAGGACAACCATAATATCGATATCACCATTCGTCGGGCGTTGGAGACCGCCGCCCAAGGCCAACCGGTGATTTTGGATATCCAACTCGACTACAGCCGCAACAGCTACTACACCGAATATCAACGCGAAAAAATACAACTAGCGACATTGGCCGGGGAAAATACCTTGAGCCAGGTTAAGCGCGCTATCGCACGCAAAATAAGTGGCTAAGAAACCCATTAGTCAGTGGGTAAATCCTTGGCGAAAAGCATATCGATATTGCGGAACGCTTTAAACTCCAAGTAATTATTACTCGGGTCCTTTACAAATAGGGTTGCCTGCTCTCCTTTACCCCCAGCAAAACGTACGTAGGGCTCAATAACAAACTCAATACCATTGGTACGCATCACAGCCACTGTTTGCTGGTATTGTTGCCACGACATAATCACGCCGAAATGTGAGGCCGGTACGGCATGACCATCCACCGCATTGCTGGCGACCGATGGATGATCCTCAGCCGCGACCAAATGGGCAACAAGCTGATGACCAAAAAAATCAAAGTCAATCCAGCGATCTGACTCCCGACCGGTAGAACAGCCTAAAATACCGCAATAAAAATCACGTGCAGCCTCTAGATCAGTGACAGGAAACGCTAAGTGAAAACGTGGGTAGATTGGGTTATTCATGGTATCGGGAAAATCGAAAACAGAGTCCCATAGTACCATCTGACGTAACTTTTTGTTCAACGTAAAATGCAACAGCCATACCAGTGGGCAACAAAGCCATGACCTTAAAGACGAAAACAAGTACTCTAGAGCCATTCTTTCAGAGCTAGATTAGTGATCCATGTCAAAGCAATCAATTAAATTGACCCAATACAGTCATGGTGCTGGCTGCGGCTGCAAAATCGCACCGAATGTATTGGCGAGTTTCCTTAAAACTAACTATCAACCACCACAAGATTCACGCCTATTGGTCGGCAACAGCACCAAAGATGATGCCGCTGTGTATGATTTAGGCGATGGCACCGGCGTGATTAGCACCACGGACTTTTTTATGCCGATTGTCGATGACCCCTTTGAATTTGGCCGTGTGGCGGCAACTAATGCCATTAGTGATATCTATGCCATGGGTGGCACACCGATAATGGCTATTGCTATTCTAGGCTGGCCGATCAACACCTTGCCCGCTGAAGTCGCACAGCAAGTGATCGATGGTGGACGCACTGCTTGTGGCGACGCCGGTATTCATCTGGCAGGAGGACATTCAATTGATGCACCAGAACCTATTTTCGGACTGGCGGTAACCGGTCGTGTTGATCTGGCGCAGCTTAAACAAAACAGTACTGCGCAGCCCGACAATCAACTATTTTTAACCAAACCGATTGGTGTGGGTATTCTCACTACAGCGGAAAAACAGGGTAAATTAAAACCTGAGCACTCTCGCCTGGCTGTGGAGAGCATGATGAAGCTCAATACTATTGGCGCGGATCTCGCAAAAATAGCCGGTGTCACCGCGATCACAGATGTCACTGGGTTTGGTCTTCTCGGCCACCTACTGGAAATCTGTCAGGGTAGTGGTCTATCGGCCACTATTAAGTTAAACGAGATTCCACTACTCGATAGCGCCGTGCTGGATTACCTTAAAATGGGTTGCGTGCCCGGCGGCAGCACGCGCAACTGGCAAAGCATTCATAACCATATCAAGGGTATAAATAGCGCCAGCACCATAGATCTTCACCACCAAGCGTTGTTGTGCGATCCACAAACTAGTGGTGGTCTATTAATTGCGGTCGATGCTAACAGCGCTGATGCAGTCAGTAGGCTTCTTGCGGCCAATGATTGTTATCATTTACCGATTGGCTCGCTATTTCAGGCGGCCGACGAAAATAATATTCAGGTTGCCTCTTGAGTTCACCGCTGGTGAATAATTATCGGGCGTTATTGATCAATAATGTCCCCATGATAGATGTGCGCGCACCGGTTGAATTCAGTAAGGGTGCACTGCCCTGTTCAGTCAATCTACCTTTAATGATGGACTCCGAACGCCATCAAGTGGGTATTCACTACAAAAGAAATGGTCAGCAAGCCGCGATTGCGCTGGGCCACCAATTGATCGCCGATGAAATCAAGCAACAGCGTGTGCAAGCATGGCAGGATTTTATCGCGGCAAATCCTAATACGGTGCTGTATTGCGCGCGCGGAGGACTGCGCTCTGAACTTAGCTGTGAATGGCTGATGGAGAGAGGTGTGCTGTGCCCAAAGGTTGAGGGTGGTTATAAATCGCTACGCAGTTTTTTGTATCAATATTTAATCGACTACAGTGCCAAACACCGTTTTACTGTCCTTTCCGGTATGACCGGCACCGGAAAAACTGAAATTATTCAACAACTTGCCAATGGGGTAGACCTTGAAGGGGCGGCCAATCACAAGGGTTCCAGCTTTGGTCGTCCGCTTGACAGTCAACCCGCGCAGATCGACTTT
>CBFHVP010000124.1:0-4314 GCA_965659315.1 uncultured Porticoccaceae bacterium
AATATGCCACTATCGATGAGCTGAAAAAACATCTCAATGGTGCATCTACGGCATTAATAAATGAAACCAATGCACTGGATATTGAGCATTGGAATCCACAGCCAGTGCTGCACCAGATTGACTTCCAGCGCCGCAGCAAAACGTACTATGAGCAGGAGTGTGTGCGTGAAGCCAATCGCCTTGCGGTGCCAGCTCATCGGGCAGCCCATAATGCCTTTATGGCAGGGGCCTCCGAGGTGCAAATTGCCGCGGCCTATTTAGCCGCCTGTAATTGCCGCGAGACTGAAATGCCCTATGGTATTATCGCTGGCGTCAATGAACATGCCGCTGTGTTACACCACCATGATCTCTCCAAACAAGCCCAAGTTCCCCGCAGCTTTTTGATCGATGCAGGTGTTGAGTTCAATGGCTATGCCTCAGATATTACCCGCACCTATGCCTATGACGCCGACTCTGAGTTTGCCGCTATGATCAGGGCAATGGATAAGGTGCAACAGAAACTGGTGGCCGCAGGTGGTATAGGTAAAAGCCCAGTAGAATTGCACGTATTATCGCAATATAAAATTGCCGAGCTGTTAATAGAGTTTGGCCTGCTAAACAGTGCGCCCGAAGAGGCGGTGGAGAAGGGCATTGTAAGCGCTTTTTACCCCCACGGTCTCGGTCATCATTTGGGTTGCAACGTGCACGATAAGGGTAGCCAGTTAGCTAACCCAGAGGGTGAAGTAATCGCGCCGCACCCGCAGTATCCAGCACTGCGGGCAGGTGCTCCCATGGTGGCTAATCAAATACATACGGTTGAACCGGGCGTTTATTTTATTCCAGCCTTGTTAGCAAAACTTAAGCAAGGGGACAATAGCAGCGCGATTAACTGGGCAAAAGTAGAGAAGTTTGTGCCCTATGGTGGTATTCGCATCGAGGATAACATTATTGTCCACCAAGACGGCACGCTGGAAAATGTAACCAGACAGGCGTTTGCTCTGTGATAATCGACTAGTATTGGGATTCGGGTAGTCTGACCACCATGCCTTCCATCGCTGGGGTTACTTTAACCTGACAGCTCAAGCGGCTGCCATCCTCTCGGCTGTCGAGCATATCCAACAACTCGGATTCCTCAGCGTTAGCACTGCCGGCGGTTTCTTGCCAGGCTGGGTCAATCATGCAATGACAGGTACAGCAGACGCAACAGCCTCCGCACTCAGCAACAATGCCATCGATCATATTATCCAATGCGCCCTGCATTAGGCTGACGCCCTCCGCGACATCGACACTGTATTCAGTGCCATCGAATTCAATAAAGTTGATTACTGGCATGTTATTACTCCGATAAAAGGCTATTAAGTTCAATGGTTTCATCGCTTAGAGCCGCAGGGTTGAGATCATTACCCTGTAGGATAAGCTTTTTCGCTACGATAAAGTCTTTCGGTCGATTGATGCATTCGGCAGACAATAATACGTTGCCTTGCAAATAAAACAGGGTAAAGCTCCGACTGGTTTGGTCCCCTCTGATAACCACTTCTGTATACCCTTGGTTTATACCCACAATTTGCAGTTTGACATCATATTGGTCCGACCAGAACCAAGGTAATTGTGCATAGGGTTTTTCGATATCGCAGAGACTGGCCGCGGCAGTTTTGGCCTGTTCCACCGCGTTGGGTACTGATTCCAAACGCAATGATCGGTTAAGCAGTGGATTGGGGTGATTAGTGCAATCACCCGCCGCAACGATATCTGCATGACTGGTTTGCGCGAATTGATTGACCACAATACCATTGTCCACGGTAAGTCCTGCGTCGGCGGCCAGTTCTGTATTGGCAATAACGCCAATGCCGATAATAACCATATCAGCCTCAATGGTTTGACCATCTGCGCAGACCACATTAGCCACTGATGTGTCACCTTGCAGGGCCGAGGCTTGGGTGTTGAGTTTAACAGTGACACCCTGTTCCTGATGAAGATTGAGATAAAACTCAGAGGTGGTTGCTGAGGCCACACGCTGTAACAGACGAGATTCTGCTTCTAATACGGTAACGGCAATACCTAGTTTGGTTAATGATGCGGCCGTTTCCAAGCCAATATAGCCACCGCCAATAATGACCGCGCTAGTTGCCGAGTCCGCTGACTGTTTGATGTGCTTAACATCATCCAAGGTGCGTAAGTAATGTACGCCGCTAAGTTCAGCACCGGCAATAGGTAATGTCCTTGCCCGAGCACCTGTACATAGCGCGAGCTTGGTAAAACTTATAGTTTCACCGTTATCCAAGGTTAGCTGACGCTTATCGGTATCAAGCGCGGTCACGCGAATCCCGAGTTTAAAGCTGACATCAAGTTTTTCGTAGGCGGCGGGCGCGCGTAATGCTAGTTGTTCTTCGCTACTACTGCCGGACAAGAATGCTTTGGACAGCGGTGGACGTTGGTAGGGTAAATAAGCTTCGTCACTGATCAGGGTAATAGTGCCGTCCCAGCCATTTTGCCGCAAACTAATCGCTAACTGCACTGCGGCATGACTGCCGCCGATAATTACAGCTGACTTAAGGGTGGTCATGGGAATGATCTTTGACGTTAATTTGGAAGCCAAGTTTAATGGGAATCCTAGTGGAGGGAAACCATAGGATAAAAATATTGACTATTTTAGATAATTTTCTATCTTAGGGTGGCTCAAAATAGATTAAAATACAGTTCTGAAAAACATCTTCCAGTGACCATTTCATGCAGTTTGAATCGCAACAAAAAAATGCCCGATTAGGTATTGGTATCGATTTCGGCACCAGTAATAGTGCTGCGGCAGTGTTTGATGGGCAGCAGTTAGTGCTAGTTAAGTTGGCTGATCCCGACAGCATTATGCCTTCCGCTAACTATATCGATAAACAGTTTGTATCGGCTGTCGGTCAACAGGCGATTAATGACTATATTAGTGGCAATAGAGGGCGCAAAGTTGAGTTAAGCGCTGAATTATTGGGCGAGGCGCGCACAGGTACTGGCGGTGGTGAGAGTGCTATGGGTGGCCCCGGTGAATCAGACACAACCAAAGTCTATGGCCAAGCATTTAATGATGCTAGCTTACCGGGGCGACTTTTTCGAGGCACCAAAAGGTTGTTGGGTAATACCGTCAATGATCGTATTGCTATTTTTGAGCGAGCCTTTCGTCTGGTGGCATTAGTAACACCCATTCTGGTGGGTATTCGTCAGGCTTTGGAGAGAACCGTAGCCTCATCTGTAGGTCATGCCTGTATCGGTCATCCGGTAAATTTTGAGGGCAGTGACGCAGAGCGTAATGACATTGCTTTGCAAAGGTTGGCCGAATCCTATGGTTATGCGGGTATTAACGAGCAGTCATTTTGCCCCGAACCCACGGCGGCCACCATCAGCTATTTGCACAATCATCCCGAGAGTAATGGCGAGCTTGTGCTGACGGTTGATTTTGGTGGCGGTACTTTGGATTTTAGTGTGTTGCGTCGTCGGGGTACTCACTTCGACGTGGAGGCGACTCATGGCATCGCGCTGGGTGGCGATAAAATTGATCAAACTATCTTTAAGCAGTTGGTTTTTCCATTACTGGGTAGCGGTGAGCGCTGGAAACGTGTAGTGGATGGCGCAGAGGTGGATACGCTTTTCCCTTTTGGCGAGTATGAAGAATTGCTGATCAACTGGCCAATTAGCTATATGCTCAATCAAAATAAATATACTGCGCCGGTTATGCAGCGTATGGCCCAGCCTGACGAGGCCGCGGATAAATTTAAACGACTCTATGATCTGATCCAGCAAAATTACAGTTATCAGGTGTTTGAGGCGATTAAAATATTTAAGGCAGAGCTATCGGTGAACGAGTCTGCGCTATTGGATATCCCGGAAATTGATATTCAATTAGAAATAGAACGCTGGGAATTTGAAGCGATGATCTCGCCATTACTATTTGAGTTTGAGCAGGCTATCGCCAAAATTTTACATAAGGCCGGTTATCGTGCAGAGGATATAGATTTGGTACTTCGTACCGGTGGCTCTTCGCTAATCCCCGCAGTGAAAGATATTCTCGATAATCAGTTTGCCGGCAAAGTGGTCGAGCATGATCCCTTTACGAGCGTTGCCGCAGGCCTTGCGATTGCAGATTATCACCAATATGCCACCGCTCAATTAAGTTAATCTTATAATTTAAAAATCAACAGTCTGACTTCACTCATCGGGTTATGGTTTAAAAGATACTTGCGTGCAACAAGCAAGAAAACTATTATTGCCTCAGTCCTCCTTGTATGTTTCTGAGGACGCACCAGGTTTTGGTACCCCCTAGTCAATGGAGATGATATGAAAAAGCAGGCCTTG
>CBFHVP010000125.1:0-1398 GCA_965659315.1 uncultured Porticoccaceae bacterium
AATACAGTTGGCTTTGATTGGACCCCTTGGTCCGGCGAGCTTTACGCTTCGAGCAATTCGCGCGATCTGCTAGGAGATGACTTCCCACCCGATGACCTCAACCTTATCGTTGAGGGCGGATTTTACGGTTGGCCCTACTACCATGGTGATAACGTGCCCGATCCAGAGTTTGGCGATAAACGTCCGGACTTAGCCGCAGTCGCCATACCCCCAGCGCATAAGTTTCGACCACACAATGCGCCCCTAGGCATTCATTTTGTCGAGGAGTATGACAATATGCCCGAGTACTTGCACCGCACCGCACTGGTGGCGCTCCACGGCTCATGGAACCGCTCGACATTGGACGGCTACAAAGTAGTATCACTGCACTGGGATAGCGAAGAGAATATTACTAGACGCGACTTTTTAAGCGGGTTTATCACTGCAGAGGGTGTTTTAGGTCGCCCTGTCGCCGTCGCTCAGGATCAACAGGGCCGCTTCTATATTACCGATGATTTAGGTGGGCGAGTTTACCGCGTTCAGTACCGTCCTTAATACCCCGATCTGCAGCAATACCAGGGCCTTTAAGTTCTTGACAAAACCGCCCCATCTGGCGAAAATGCGCGGCCTCGTCAAGGGGTCGTCAACACTTTGTGGCTACGTAGCTCAGCTGGTTAGAGCACAGCATTCATAATGCTGGGGTCGGTGGTTCAAGTCCACCCGTAGCTACCATATTCCCTAATAAAATTAGATACTTACTATTAATCGCTGTAGGCCTTTTTTCTTGGGCTGAAATTGCGACCATAATTTTATTTACCGATAAAGGAAGCTTTCTCTTTCGCAAAAAAGGCCTTCACCGCACTGGCGTGATCTCGGCTATTCATAGCATCGACTTGCGTAAGGGACTCTTCATCCAATACTGTCTGCAAGTCGGCATCCATTGCCGACCTAAATAACTTTTTCCCGAACGACTGTGATAATGGCGATAAATTTGCCAATGATTCTGCCCAATCCTGAGTTTTAGCACTGAGTTGATCTGCCGTGACAACTTTATTCGCCAAGCCATATTTCTCCGCTTCATCGGCAGTGAGTCGACCTGCTTCAACAAATAGTTGAAGTGCTTTTTTGTAACCCATACTGCGGATTAAATGGTAAGTGGAGCCTCCATCAGGCACCAACCCAATAGCAGCAAACGCCATGTACAAAAATGCATTATCTGCCATCACCATAAAGTCACAATTTAATGCTAAAGCAACGCCTATACCTGCACATGCTCCATTTACAGAAGAAATGTAGAGTTTCTTTGAATCGGCAATCGCCATCAGAAACGGCTTGTATTCCACCTGAATTTGCTCGTTAATATCAGAATAACCCGCAAGACCTTGTGATAGGTCCGTTCCTGAAGAAAAGCCTTTACCC
>CBFHVP010000125.1:1407-4272 GCA_965659315.1 uncultured Porticoccaceae bacterium
GCCTGAATTTGCTCGTTAATATCAGAATAACCCGCAAGACCTTGTGATAGGTCCGTTCCTGAAGAAAAGCCTTTACCCTGCGCTGAGATCACAACAACTCTTACATCCTCGTCGTTTTCTGCCTGTTTGGTAGCAGCAAGCAATTCAATACGCATATTTTGACTAAAAGCATTCATTGTTTGCGGTCTATTCAATGAAATAGTCGCTACACGGTTTTTAACTCTATAAGAGATATCCAAAAAATCTGTCATTATATTTCTCCAAACAATACTACTTTACTTGCATCCGAATTAAACCACGGCGTGATTCTTCATAAGATTGTCTTCTTATTCGATGGCACAGTAACGATCGATAATTTGTTTTCCCAAAGCCATTTGGTGCACTTGATCGGGTCCGTCGGCTTGGCGACACCAGCGCGCATAATTAAACCCCTCCGCCATCATGTAATCCTCTGTTAAACCACCAGCCCCATGAATCTGCATGCATCGATCAATAATATTTTGCACAAGCAGTGGAATAGTCGTTTTGGTAGCAGCGATCATGTCCACGGACGCTGGTACGCCGTGGGTATCAATTTTATGGCAGGTCTTGAGCACGAGTAATCGCGCCATTTCTATCTCAGAAAAGGATCTGGATATCTCCTCTCTGACACTCTGATGCTTACTTAACAATTTCCCGAACGTCGCTCTACTATTTACCCGCTTACAGGCTAGCTCTAAAGAACGTTGGGCAGTGCCAATCAAACGCATACAATGATGCATGCGACCTGGTCCTAATCGACCTTGAGCAATTTCAAATCCTCGACCTTCACCAAGTAATACGTTTTCGTAAGGCACACGCACATCATTGAACACAATCTCAGCATGACCTATTGGAGCATCGTCAAAGCCTAAAGTCGTTAGAGGCCTTATGATTTCTATTCCCCTGCTGTCTTTAGGCACTAACACCTGAGTTTGTTGTAAATGTCGACTCGGGTTTTCAGGATCCGACTTACCCATTACAATAAATATCTTGGTACGCTCATACATTGCGTTTGTAATAAACCACTTTCGGCCGTTTAACACCCACTCATTACCCTCTTTTACAATGCTAAGTTGTACGTTAGTGGCATCGCTGGAAGCAACTTGAGGTTCTGTCATTGCATAAGATGAGCGTATCTCGCCATTTAACAGAGGAATCAGCCACTTTTTCCTTTGCTCCTCTGTCGCATAATTCATAAAAACTTCCATATTTCCAGTGTCCGGCGCGTTACAGTTAAATACTTCAGGAGACCATATAACTCGCCCCATTATCTCGGCTAAAGGTGCATAATCAAAAAAGCTTAATCCCCCATGATCACAATATTCACCATGTTCCTCCGGAACAAACAAGTTCCACAAGCCTTTATCTTTGGCTTGTAGCTTTAGCTCATCCATAAGTGGCAAAGGCGCAAATCGATTTGTTGCCTGTTGGAGTTGCTTGGCATATTTATGTTCATTCGGGTAAACATATTCGTCCATAAACTGATTAAGACTATGCTGAAGCTTGAGAGATTTTTTACTAAATTCATACATTAACCAATCTCCTAGGAATAGGTAATTAAGGGTTAGTTAGGTGTGGAGGAAGAATGTGAAACATTATCAAATGCATTCGGAAAAACGTTGGGCGCGGTGAATAGGGCCGAAGACATGGTCATATTGTTAATCTGCATTGATAGATTAATTGCGTTTTCAACGGCTGCTAACATGAGGTGCCCTATCATTACTGTAATAGGACCAGCGGAAGAAGTAATATGCATCGGTGTATCACTAGGTTCCAAAAACCTCTTCAGCGAATCTAATGGATCGACTCTGAATTTTCTTAAGACGCTCCAAAAACTACTCCTCGCTGTTTAATTTATTTGCCTGCTATAACCTTTCCAATATGGCTCTCTTAATTTGTACTTAAGAATTTTCCCCGAGGCATTACGTGGAATCTCAGTTAAAAAATCTACAGTTTTGGGAAGTTTGTAACCTGCAATTCTAGACCGTAAAAACCCTATAACGTCCTGTTCGGTTACTTCCTTTCCTGCCGACTTAACAACTATTGCCTTAACCGCCTCACCCCACTGACCATCAGGCACACCAATAATCGCCGCATCAGAAAGTTTTTCATATTCGTAAAGAACATTTTCGATTTCGGCCGGGTATATATTTTCACCGCCAGATACGATCATGTCTTTTACTCGGGATTGAAGAAAAAGATAACCATCTGAGTCTAGATACCCTGCATCTCCGGACTTATACCACCCATCACTTAAGACCTCTTCTGTCGCAGCGTCAAGCTGCCAATAGCCGGTCATAATGGCGGGCGTTTTTATATAAATTTCGCCTGTTTCGCCTTTATTAAGCTCCGCGCCACTTTCATCACAAATTTTTAACTCAATTCCAGGGAAGGCTTTGCCGCAAGATTGCATACGAGCATTTCCATCAACACTATGATCTTCTGGAGGAAGATAAGTCACCGCTCCCGTAGCCTCTGTCATTCCGTATTGCTGAATAAATTCGCAATTAAATAAGGCAATTGAATCTTTTAGTAATAGCTCTGGAATAGCCGATGCACCGTACACCACGTAGTTCATAGAACTCAGGTTGATATCCTTTTTTTGCGCGATATTTACGACTTGTTGCAATACTGCAGGTACTAAGAACATCCTAGATATGTCCCATCTAGAAATATCGCTCACAATCTTTTCAGCTTCAGGTGTAGCGTGGATAATATTGGTCGAGCCGAAATAAAATGAAACAAAACCCCATCCAGTTACACCAATATGAAATAATGGCATTGCCACAAGATTGATATCTTGTTCACTCCATATACCCCATTCGCCAGCAAGTATTTCAGCCT
>CBFHVP010000126.1:0-4252 GCA_965659315.1 uncultured Porticoccaceae bacterium
TTTCGCCCTTATGTAACTGGGTTGCATATTTTTTTGCGAGGGCGGTATGGTGAAACTTAGGGCCAAACCAGCGACCTAAATAAAAACCAAGATGATCAGATAGACAGGCGCCAGCAAAGCCCAGCAGCATTATATGGCTGAGACTTGTCAGTTGTTCGGTGTAGAGAACAGTCGATACAGTTAACAGGATCACGCCCGATACTAACAGTCCAACACCGGGACAGGCTTCAAGGAAGGCGAGCACCGGCACCACCATCCAAGCATTGTGCTTATGGGCGTTAAGCCAGTTTAAAATAAAGTCGTCGATAGCAGTGATCCATTGGTCTCGATAGTCGTTGATAATAACTGGCCCTGGGCATTCCCCAGCAAAGAGCGTGAAAATAAAAAAGGGCTACTGATCAATAGCCCTTTTAAATTTCCTTTATCTCAATTATTTACGAGAAATCAGGGTTTGCAGGATCATACAACAACTTAGAATTATGCAGCTCAGGGTTACCGCAGGTCATTGCCGCCTCGACCGCTGCTTTAGCGTCACCGCCTGTTGTTGTCCACATTTCGTCACCCGCCTGCATTGCTTCTGCTGATTCATGGAAGTTACCCCAGTACAGATCAACCTCGGTTGAACCGGCATTGCTGGCGTAAATGCCATAGGCATAAAATGACACCTGTTCTGCATCTAGGTTATCCAGCCAGACATTGTAGAGTTCGATAGCCGCATCTGCATCGGCCATGGTTTTGCCTTCATTTAAATTACAAGGCAAGTAGGCCGAGAAAAACTCGCCTGATGCATTCAGCTCGCCAAAGCTGTAGGGGTCGCGAGCAAAATGGAAGTCCCAAGACACACGGTTGGGTCCATCACAGGTCATCACAGAGGCGTATTTCTCTGACCAGGCTTGTGCACCTTCATTGGCCATCCATTCCTGCCATCCTTTATCAGCCGCTTCTTTATCGGTCCATTGCAGTTCCCACCAACCGTTTTCGTACTGATTATTCTCACTGGCTGGCTCATAGCCCCAAGCACCCAGAATATCGCTGGAAATACCTAAATTACGCCACTCTGCCACCATTTCAGCCGCAGCTTCTCTGCTGTAATCAGGTCCTCCCGTACAGGGTATAAACTCATTGTAAAATGTCTGTCCAACAATATTAAATACTACTGCCTGTTGTTCGGCTGGGGCCGTTTCCGGCATATCTGCCATCTCCTGACCCTTATCCGACGAACAAGCCGCCAGAGCCAACAAAGCAACACTAGCCATTATTATTTTTTTCATGGTGATTCCCTCGGTTTATTGTAATTATTTGATGATTAACAGTTACCGATTAATTAATAACCGCATCGAGTATACAAAGATGGTTAGCAATGTGAAAGCCACTTATACCTGATAAGCCATCGCCATAAACTCGGCCACAATAGGGTCATCTAGCTTCTTTTTAAAGCAACACAGGCCCAAATCGAAAGGAGCAATACTACTATCCGGCAACAGTTCCACACGATCTTTTACCGGACTGTTATCCACCACCACAATTGGCGACAAGCCAATACCGCAGCCCAGCGCCACCATACTGACCAGCGCCTCCTGCCCAGCCACTTGCGCATAAACGTTGGCTCGACCATTACATTTCTGCCGAAACCATTGCTCAAAACGCTTTCTAGCCACCCCATGCTCAGGCAGGATAATGGGCAGGCTGGCCCAATCGATAGTATCCGCTTGTAGCGCCTGTCTGACGGCGCAATTAATGGTTGGTGCGGTTATTGCCAACGGTACACTGGCAATGCTCTGAAAGTGAATGCTCGCGGCCAAATCATCAGGGCGAGCGGCAATGGCCAAATCTACCCGCTGATTCTTTACTTGATCGATACCATCAGCGGCATCACCGGTATCCAACTTAATATCAATATTGGGGTGAGCCTGTCTGAATTTTTCCAATAGTGGCGGCAAATAAGAGTAAGACGCGGTAACGGAGCAATAGATAGTTAATGATCCTGACAAGTCTTGCTGCGATTGATTAAGTGACTGCTTTAATGATTCAAACTGACTGATATGCTGGTCAGCATAGGCTAGCAGTTTTTTGCCCTCGCGGGTCAATAACACTGAGCGATTATCCCGAAACAGCAACTGTGTACCCAATTCCTCTTCAAGCCGCTGAATAGCGCGGCTAAGGGTTGATGGACTGAGGTGGTAGGCCGCTGCGGTTTTGCCAAAATGCAGGCTATTAGCCAGATGCTGAAAAAGCCTGAGTGATCGTGTATCCATGGAATATCTCGCTATTGCCGGTTTAATATTGCATAAAATGCAACACTGCAGTGAATATATATCGTTTTGAGCAATAATAAAAGATCGGTACAATGCGCACCTAAATTAATCAGAGTAACCCACCGTTAAATGGTGATTGGAGAAAAACATGGCTAACTACTTTAATACCCTCAGCTTGCGCGATAAGTTAACCCAGCTGGGTAAGTGTCGCTTTATGGATCGCAGTGAATTTACCGATGGCTGCAATTTTATTAAAGACTGGAATATTGTCATTATTGGCTGTGGTGCCCAGGGTCTTAATCAAGGCCTAAATATGCGCGACTCTGGCTTAAATATTTCCTATGCCTTGCGCGAGCAAGCGATTGCCGAAAAGCGTCAATCGTTCCAATGGGCCTCAGATAATGGCTTTACCGTTGGTACCGCTGAAGAGTTAGTCCCCGCTGCTGATTTGGTGCTTAATCTAACGCCTGATAAACAGCATACAGCGGCCGTCACTGCGGTGATGCCACTGATGAAACAAGGCGCCACACTGGCTTACTCCCATGGCTTTAATATTGTTGAGGAAGGTATGCAGATTCGTCCCGACCTCACCGTGATTATGGTGGCACCAAAATGTCCTGGTACAGAGGTTAGAGAAGAGTACAAACGCGGCTTTGGTGTACCCACACTGATCGCTGTACACCCCGAAAATGATCCCAAAGGTGATGGCCTCGCCATTGCTAAAGCCTATGCCTCAGCCACTGGTGGTGATCGCGCCGGTGTTTTGGAATCGTCGTTTATCGCTGAAGTGAAATCTGACTTGATGGGTGAGCAAACCATTCTTTGCGGTATGTTGCAGACTGGCGCTGTACTGGGTCATCAACAATTACTTAATCTTGGCGTTGATGCCGGCTATGCCCGCAAACTGATTCAGTATGGTTGGGAAACCGTTACCGAAGGTCTTAAGCATGGTGGTATCACCAATATGATGGATCGCTTAAGCAACCCGGCGAAAATCAAAGCCTTTGATATGTCTGAGCAGTTGAAAGATATTCTGCGCCCTCTGTTTGAAAAACATATGGACGATATTATTGAAGGTGAATTCTCCCGCACCATGATGGTCGACTGGGACAATGACGACGCCAATCTACTTAAGTGGCGTGCTGCCACGGCAGAGACCACCTTTGAACAGGCACCAGACTGCGATACTGAAATCACTGAACAAGAGTACTATGACAAAGGTATCTATTTAGTAGCTATGGTTAAAGCTGGTGTTGAACTGGCCTTTGAAACCATGGTGTCGTCGGGCATTATTGAAGAATCAGCCTATTATGAGTCACTGCATGAAACGCCATTAATCGCTAACTGTATTGCACGCAATAAGCTCTACGAAATGAATGTGGTGATTTCGGATACTGCTGAGTATGGCAACTATTTATTTAGTCATGCCGCCGTGCCGCTATTGCAGGATCACGCCAACTCACTAACCCTTGAAGATTTAGGCGAGGGACTATCTGGCTCCAATGCTGTAGATAATGTCCGCCTTATTGAAGTTAATGACGCCATCCGCGACCATGATGTTGAAATTATTGGTCATGAATTGCGCGGCTATATGACCGATATGAAGCGTATTGTCGAGAATAGCTAGTCGACTTCGAGCCTAGCTCAGCAGTCAAAAAAACCGGATTCTGCGACAGCATAATCCGGTTTTTTATCCCCATAGTGGCAACTCACAACGGTTACTCTTTATCGAACACCAATGCCTTGATCATTGACACTGTCATCAGTGCCATCACCAGCGAAAATGGCAAAGCGCCAATAATCATCGCCGAGCGCAGAGCATCCATTCCCCCAGCCCCCAGTAACACCGCTACCAGCAAGGCAAATATCAAACCCCAAATAATCACATGCGACGCTTGTTTCTGCGCCTGATCACCGCCAGACGCTAGGGTATTAATAATCAGAATACCTGAGTCTGCGGAGGTGACCAAAAACGTCAGTAACAGCGTTACCACCAC
>CBFHVP010000127.1:0-4116 GCA_965659315.1 uncultured Porticoccaceae bacterium
TGGCCTCCTCAATATTACTCACCACAGACTGAAACTCACTGTAGGACTTCACCACAGGCTCTAGCTCAGCATACTCTTTCGACAGCTCACGAAATGTATTTTGATCGCCAATAATATCCGGGTCACTCATCAGTGCACCCACTTCCTCATAGCGTTCGGCGAGGGTGTCCAGTTTAGCCAGTATTGATGCTTTCATAGTTTATTTTTTCTTAAGGTCAAATAGTTCATGAGTGGCATCGATAGTGGTATCGCGCCCTTCTTCACCGGCCTGTTTTAGCTTAGTGGTTGGTTTATGCAGTAGTTTATTGGTTAGATTACGTGCCAGTGTGTTAATCACCTTGGTCGAATCCTGCCCACGCTGCAGCGCCTGCAAAGCCTTTTCCACTTCTTGGTCCCGAATTGACTCGGCACTGTCGCGAAAGGCTTTAATGGTATCAACAACCGCTAAAGAGCGCTGCTTGGTTGACCAGTTCTCAACTTCCTGATCGACAATCGCTTGGGCCTTATCGGCGGCCGTTTGCCGCGCACGCAGATTATCTTGAATTACTTCTTCAAGATCATCCACGGTGTAAAGATAGACATCGGTCAATTCCTCAACCTCTGGCTCGATATCCCGCGGCACAGCAATATCTACCATAAATAAAGGTTTATGTAGGCGTTTCTTTAGCGCCGACTCCACTGCGCCTTTACCCAAAACCGGTAACTGGCTGGCGGTAGAGGAAATAACAATATCCGCTTGATGCAAAAAATCAGGGATATCAGCCAACAAAATAGCCTCCGCAGAAAAGTCCTGTGCCAATTCTTGAGCTCTAGTTAAGGTGCGATTCGCCACCGTAATTTGGCCAATATTTTTTTCCTGCAAATGCCGAGCAACCAATTCAATGGTGTCTCCAGCGCCAATTAACAACGCATGGGCGCTGGTCAAATCTGCAAAAATTTGCTCGGCTAAACTGACCGATGCATAGGCCACGGACACGGGATTCTGACCGATGGCGGTTTCAGAGCGCACGCGCTTGGCGGCGGCAAAAGCCTGTTGGAAGGCCTGATTTAATTCCGTTGCGACAGTACCTGCCTCATGACCGACCGAATAAGCCGACTTAATCTGACCAAAGATCTGCGGCTCACCCAATACCAATGAGTCAAGACCACTGGCAACACAGATCATATGGCGAATAGCCTGTTGATCGCGGTAACAGTAATAGCAAGAACGCAATTCTTCGATATCGAGATTTTTACTCTCAGCCAACCAGCTCAGCAATTGCTCATCGGTTATATCGCCACTCAGATATATCTCAGTGCGATTACAGGTCGACAGCAAGGCAACTTCCGCCGCACCCATGGCAGATTGCCCGCGTTGCAGTGACTCCACAACTATTTCAGGCGCAAAGGCAATGCGCCCCCGCAAATCGACCGAGGCTGACTTATGGTTTATACCAAATGCTAAGATGCCCATAAATATTTCAACAGTGCCCTTGGGTTACAACCGAGTCCTTCATTTAAGTCGGCGATTTTACACCAGTCTCGTACGCAAAAGGAGATTGACGGGAAAATCATTTAGTTGGACTGGGTAATTCACAGGTATGCTACTGTTAGATACCGTAAATTTTATGCTCAGGATTTGTTTTCACTCGCCAGATCCTAGAAAATACACCAATGATAAAACCTTCAATATTTCTGTTTATCGCTTGCCTTGGGCTACTGAGCGGCTGTATTGCGACACCGCAAAAGATCAGTGAACAACCAGCGCCGGCTATTAGCGTGCCGCTGGAAACCCCTGAAGAACAATCGAGTCAACCCTTTGCTATAGAAACTCTCTACCAGCTATTGGTTGCCGATATCGCCCTAAATCGCAATCACTATAAACTGGCGCTCGAAGGGTATCTGCAGCAGGCCAGGGAAACCAAAGATATTGCCATTATTGAGCTCGCCTTCAAGGTGGCAGAGTATAGTCGCGACAATGACGCCAGCACAGAGTTGGCCATATTGTGGGTAGATACCGCACCGCAGAGCCCCGCCGCTCACAAAGCCGCGCTGCAAACTAAAGCAATGCAAGGTGACGCTATCGGTGCACTCAGCCATGCCAGCTGGCTTTTTAGCCAGCATAATGATGTCGATGCGTTTCTTGCGATAACATCTCTACAGTTGGGCAAGCCTGAAATACAACAACTTATCGAGGCTTACCAAACTCTGCCCTTAAGTTCACAACAGAAGCCCTTTGCCCTATTGGCCAGTGCAATACTCTATCGCAGTAACGGTCAGTTGCAGATGGCGGAACAGTCCGCAGTAGCATTTCTTGATAATCAACCTGACAATCAGACGGGACTGCTTTTATTAGCCCGATTAATGCATCAACAAGATCGTGTTGAAGAGGCCGCTAAGCTTCTTGAGCGCGCATTGCAGCGCCAACCCAATGATCGGCAGTTGCGTCTGCAATATGCGCGCTTTTTAACCATAACCGACCTGCAACAGGCGATTGTTGAATTTGAAGAGCTGCGTCACGACGACCCAGCCGATCAAGAAGTTAATTTCTTACTCGCCCTGCTACTCCACAATCAGGGGCAGAGTGATAGAGCGATGGGGCTATTTGCACAAGCGAGTCAGAGGGCCAGTTTGCGCGCAGACGCGCAATTTCATATGGGCAGTATCTCTGAGGGCAAGGGCGACACAACCAGTGCTATCAAACATTATGCTCAGGTGCGATTCGGGCGCAATTATCTCTCGGCAATGTCGAGGTTGACCCTATTACTAAATCAACAATATGGTCTCAGCGCTGCACGACAAAATTTGCAGCGCCTGCGAGCAGAGCAACCGCAGCAGTCGGTAACCCTATTCCAAATAGAATCGAATCTACTGATCAGCCTGCAAAAACCTGAGTTGGCGCTGTCGATTCTCAGCGACGGGTTAAAGGCCTTTCCCAATGATAGCCAACTGCTCTATGCCAGATCGATGGTCGCCGAACAGCAAGATGATTTTGCTCTCGCTGAGCAAGACCTGCGCACCCTTATCGCCATGGATAACGACAATGCCATGGCACTTAATGCATTGGGCTACAGTATGATTTTGCATACCGACCGTCACCTAGAAGCTCAACGGCTGATCAAGCGCGCCTATCTATTAAATCCAGGCGATCCGGCCATTATCGACAGTATGGGCTGGGTATCATTTAAACTGGGTCAGTTAAGCGAGGCACTAGAGTATCTGCAAAAGGCCTTTGACCTGCTACCAGACCCCGAAATAGCCGCGCACTTGGGAGAAGTGCATTGGACGTTGGGCGACCAACAAACTGCCCTAGATATCTGGCAGCAAGGCTTGCAACAGGCGCCAGATCACCAGAGCATCATTGAAACAATGCAACGACTCGGTGCTAAGCTTTGAAAACCCAATTAATACTACTAATAACGCTGGTAATATTGTCTGGCTGCAGCTATCAGCCAACAGTACAGCCACAAAGTAGTAGTTGGTCTGACCATCAACAACGATTAATAACCTATGATCAGTGGCAACTGCAGGGCAAGTTAGGGTTTAAAACATTAGATCGCGGTGGCAGTGCGACTGTGTATTGGAGCCAAAATCAACAGCAGTATCAAGTTCAACTTAAGGGCCCACTCGGCGCCGGTAATGTTGTTATCGAAGGCGATCAAAGCAGTGCCCAAATGCTGAGTGGCGATAAACTCTATAGAGCTGCGCCAACCGCGTTGGCAGCTCGCTTTACCGGCTTACCCATTCCAGTAGATGCACTTGCATGGTGGGTGCGTGGACTTCCTAATCCTTATCCCAACCCCAACTCCAATCCCAATAGCACTGAGCTAACCGGCCTAATCACCAACCCAGATGGCACAGCTGCAAGTTTTGTACAACAGGGCTGGCAGCTAACATTCTCTCGCTACCATATGACCAATGCAGGCCTCTTACCCAAAAAAGTTAGCGGTCAACTTGGGGACCAGAGCTTTAAACTGGTAATATCGCGGTGGAATTCACCACAATAATCACCAGCGGTTAACAAACCATGTCTGCTGTTACCTTGCCCTCACCGGCAAAGCTTAATCTTTTTCTGCATATCAATGGTCGTCGCGACGATGGCTATCACGATCTTCAGACACTATTTCAGTTGCTCGA
>CBFHVP010000128.1:0-4087 GCA_965659315.1 uncultured Porticoccaceae bacterium
TGGCTGACGAAACACTTCAGAGGCTGGCAGACCCATGTGCTCACGGGCACGTTGAGTAAGTCCGCGACCAACAATTAAGTTAATGCGACCATCGGCTTGAACTTCATCGAGAATGACATCGGATTTATGCTCAAACTCAGAGACGACGTCGCCAGCCTCATTGAGGATTTTGCCATCGTAGGGAAAAATCTCAATCACATCGCCATTATTGATATTGTCTACTGGGGCTTCAAAGACCAATGCGCCGGCATCTTCCATGGTGTTGAAGAAAATCGGCGCGACTTTACTGCCGAAGCAGATACCGCCGGAGCGCTTATTGGGTACACCGGGCATATCTTCGCCAAAGAACCATAGCACCGAGTTTGTTGCGGATTTACGTGACGATCCAGTACCCACCACATCACCGATAAAGGCAACCGGAAGGCCGCGCGCTTTAAGCTCTTCAATTTGCGTCATGGGGCCGGTGACACCATGTTCCTCTGGCTGCATACCATCGCGAGTCATTTTAAACATGGCGCGGGCATGCAATGGGATATCGGGTCGTGACCAAGCGTCTTGGGCGGGCGATAAATCGTCGGTATTGATCTCTCCTGTGGCTTTAAATACAGCGACTTTAATGCTTTGAGGCACTGCATCGTTGGAAGTAAACCATTCGGCATCGGCCCAAGATTGCATCACCGCTTTAGCCTGGACATTGCCGGCATCGGCTTTTTCTGCAACATCGTAAAAAGCGTCAAATACCAATAGGGTAGTTTTCAGCTCTTCGGCCGCTTGATCAGCGAGTTCGCTATCATCGAGAAGGGCAACCAACGTGGCAACGTTATAACCGCCGTGCATATTGCCCAGTAAGCTGACGGCTGCACTACGGTCGATCAGTGGAGAAGAGGCCTCACCGTTGACAATTGCGCTCAAAAAACCCGCTTTAACATAGGCCGCCTCGTCGACTCCGGGTGGCACGCGATTGGCTATTAGGTCGAGTAAAAATTCTTCTTCCCCTGCGGGTGGGTTTTTGAGTAACTCAACCAACCCAGCGGTCCATTCTGGATCCAGAGGCTTGGGAGGAATATTCTGTGTTGCACGCTCCGCGACGTGGGCACGATAGGCTTCTAGCACTTGGTGCTTCTCCTTTGTCAATTAGGTGATGTCGACAGCAGTGTTGACCGCTGGATTCGGGCGGGGATTGTACGTTAATCTGTAAATTATTTACAGGGCAATCAGTGATAGCGATTATTTGCTAATGGAAGGTTATAATCTCGTAATAGGTGCCGCTTTTAAGCTTGCTTCAGGTAATGGAGTAACAAGTCCAATTTTTAGACACTGACCGTGAAAAAAAACCACTGATTGCTTAGGGTTTGGTACTAAATCTATGGCAATTTTACGATTGATAACAACTGATTTGAAAATGATATGACCGCCGCAACGACGACAATCCCGCAGGGTGCTGTGTTAGACGAAATTCAGGCCTTCTTGCCCTGCGCAACCCCCGATCAATGGCTTGAAAATGCGCTGGACCATCAGTCACTGATGCTCATTGACCACGCTAACTGTGAGAAAAAAGCCGCCAGTACAGCACTCAATCTGATTTATCGCTACACCGATAATTTTGAGTTACTGAATAAAATGTCACGTTTGGCGCGGGAGGAAATGCGCCATTTTGAGCAAGTGATTGCCATTATGAAGCGGCGTAATATTCATTATTTGCCTATTTCGGCATCCAGATATGCGGCCGGTTTGCGCGAATTAGCACGCAATGATGACCCAGGTAGGCTGGTGGATATATTAGTTATTGGCGCCTTTATTGAGGCGCGCTCTTGTGAGCGCTTTGCTCGCTTGGCACCCTATTTGGATGAAGAGTTAGAGGTGTTTTATACCTCGCTATTGAAGTCTGAGGGGCGTCATTATCAAGACTATTTGGGTCTGGCGAAAAAAGCCGCTGGCGTTAAGACGATTGATGAGCGTATTGCATTATTTGCCGAGCGAGAGCGCCAGTTAATCGAGCAGCCGGATACGGAATTTAGGTTTCACTCTGGACCGGTTTAGATAGCAGAAGCAGGTTACAAAACAAAAAAAGGCAGCCTGAGCTGCCTTTTCTATTTGCGATAGGGGGGTGCTTCTATCGATCTTTAACTGGTGTGTAGTCGCGGGTATCCGCACCGGTGTAAAGCTGTCGCGGACGACCAATGCGGTATGGGTGAGTAATCATTTCGTTCCAATGTGAGATCCAGCCTACGGTGCGCCCTGTGGCAAAAATTACTGTAAACATCTCGACCGGGATACCCAGTGCTTTGAGAATAATACCGGAATAGAAGTCTACGTTAGGATAGAGTTTTTTCGATACAAAGTACTCATCTTCCAAGGCAATCTTTTCAAGCTTCTTGGCTAAGCGGAACAATGGATCATTCTCCAAGCCCAGTACTTCAAGCACTTCATCACAGCTCTCGCGCATCACAGTAGCCCGTGGGTCATAGTTTTTGTAGACGCGGTGCCCGAAGCCCATTAGGCGGAAAGGATCATTTTTGTCCTTGGCTTTGGCAATATACTCTTCAATATTATCTTCATGACCAATTTCTTCCAGCATCACCAATACCGCTTCATTAGCACCACCATGGGCTGGTCCCCACAGCGCAGCAATACCTGCGGCAATGCAGGAGAATGGGTTGGCGCCAGAGGAACCTGCCAGTCGCACTGTAGAGGTGGAGGCATTTTGCTCGTGGTCTGCGTGCAACAGGAAGATGCGATCCATGGCTTTGGCAATTGCTGGCTCAACCTTATAAGGCTCGCAAGGTGTGCCAAACATCATATGCAGAAAGTTTTCTGAGTATGATAGGGAGTTATCGGGATAGATAAATGGTTGTCCGGTAAAGTGCTTATGGCACATCGCCGCGATGGTGGGCATTTTAGCAATCAGGCGATGAGCGGATATTCTGCGATGATCTTCATCAGTGATATCCAATGAATCATGGTAGAACGAAGACATTGCGCCCACCACACCACAGAGCATAGCCATGGGGTGCGCATCGTAGCGGAAGCCACTGATAAAATGCTCTATCGAGCGATTGACCATGGTGTGATATTTAATGGTGTTTTCAAATTCGGTTTTTTGCTCAGCATTTGGCAGCGCACCCTCAAGCAAAAGGTAGCAGGTTTCCAGATAATCTGATTTTTCGGCTAACTCTTCAATCGGATAACCGCGGTGTAATAAAATGCCTTTATCACCATCGATAAAGGTAATATCTGACTGGCAGGCCGCAGTGGCTGAGAATCCTGGATCATAGGTAAAGAACCCGTGGCTGCCTAGAGTGCCGATATCGATAACGTCCTGCCCTCTGGTACCTTTCAAAATCGGTAACTCAATGGCGGTTTCACCGTCGATAGTTAGGGTAGCTTTGCGATCGGTCATACGTAGTCCTCAGGATTTTTGGTGTCAGGGGGGATACTAGAAATCGACTGCAATAATAGTTGGTTAGACCAAATTGTCAACTCAAACAATTTGTAATACTGGCTATTGTGATGTCAAATAATCACCTTTTTTAATCGTAATCGATGCCTGCTGCATTGCAGATTAAAGCGCACGAATAGTTGGTTTGCGGCCGGAAAACAAAATGGTATCAGTTTTCAACGGATTGTTATGACTGGCGATAATGGGGAGTTGATCTCGTTTGAATTAACGACCGATTATCACTATACTCCTGCGCCATCTTGAGAGGGCGTCACACAGTCCATCCGTTATGGCCTCGCTCTTTTTTGAAATGACTTCAACTAAACCCAATTCCGTTGATACGGAGCATCTTATTTAAGGTAGTGTCTGCCGTGGATAATAAAAGACCTGTAAATCTCGATTTGGGGACCATAAGGCTCCCGATAACGTCCTACGTTTCTATCCTGCACCGAGTGTCTGGTGTGATTCTATTTTTTGCTGTCGCCATTTTTTTATGGATGCTAGAGAGTAGTTTGGCCTCTGAGCAGAGTTTTGCTGATCTGGGTGCGCTACTAAGCAATCCAGTTTGCCAGTTTATTATCTGGGGCAGTCTGGCGGCATTGGCCTACCATGCGATAGCGGGTATTCGCCATTTGATTATGGATTTTG
>CBFHVP010000129.1:0-3959 GCA_965659315.1 uncultured Porticoccaceae bacterium
CCTATATCGTTGTGTTAAAGCGATTCAACAACGAGTAATATAGAGGCTTATGTTTTTTCGTACTATGCCTTTGCATCTCAAATAATTAAGTGATCAATCCTATGGTCCCTCTAAAGCAACAATTTTCGCTCGCTGCACTTATGCTAGGCGGGGCAGTAATTATTAGCCTGTTACTCTATATCACTCGACCGCCAACGGAGCTTGCTGAGCCAGAGTATAGGCCTGTATCTGTGGATGCCGCATTGGTGGTGAGTGAAAATTTGCGTATACCGGTGCAAGCACAGGGTACGGTGGCACCATTGCGCGCCACCTCATTGCAGTCGGAGGTGTCGGGGCAAATTATTGAAACTGCTGAAAATTTTCTTGTCGGTGGGTTTATCGCAAAGGGAGATATGTTGTTGCGTATTGATCCTCGTGACTATCAAACGGGTCTGTTACGTGCACAGTCAGCGGTTAAGTCCGCTGAGAGTAATTTAGTACAAGAGCAGGGACGTGCTGAGGTAGCACTGCGTGAATGGAAAAATTTACCCAAGGGTAGCCAGCGCACGCAGTCTGCTACGGATCTGTATTTACGCAAACCGCAGTTGGAAATGGCGGAGTCACAGTTACTGGCGGCCAAGGCCGATTTGCAAACTGCTCGTGACAACCTTGAACGCACCACCATTCGCGCGCCCTACGATGCACTAATCCGCGCCAAGCACAGTGAACTTGGTCAATATGTGCGGCCGGGAACGCCGCTGGCAGAGATATTCTCTATTGATCAGGCTGAAGTGCGGTTGCCAATTCCTCAGACTGCGCTTAATTATTTGGATTTACCCACAGGGTTACAGCACTTTCAGGGCCGCACAGCTGTTGATCTGTTTACCAATGTTGGCGGAGAGATTAATCAATGGTCTGCACGTGCACATCGGACTGAGGCTGTTTTTGATGAGCGCTCGCGGGTACTTTATTTAGTGGCGCGCATTGATGACCCCTATGCGATTGCCGATCCTAGTTTACAGCCCTTACGCATGGGAACTTTTGTTAACGCCAAGGTTGAGGGTCGAGAAATACCCAATCTGGTAGCCTTACCCCGATATATTCTGCGTGCGGGGAATCTACTATGGGTAATTGATAGTAATAATGTATTGCGTAACCGGGAAGTCAGACTATTACGATCCAGCGGCGATCAAATCTATATTAGCGAGGGCCTGGATGAAGGTGATTTGGTTTGTCTTACCCTGATGGATCCTTCGTTTACCGGTGCTACCGTGACCATTGAATCCACTATACCCACTGATCAGCTCCGTCTTATAGATCAGGAAAAGCAAATGCCTGCCTCCTCAGCTACTGATAGCGGGACCCCAAGTCAATGAGCAACGCACCAGCCACAGGTATTATTGCTTGGTTTGCTCGCAATCCGGTAGCCGCCAATCTACTCATGTTGATTATTATTGTGGTCGGTGTGGGTTCGGCTTTTAGTCTACAGAGAGCGCTGTTCCCATCATTTGAAGTGGATCGCGTATTTATCACCGCACCCTATCCCGGCGCAGCGCCAGAGGAAGTTGAGCAGGGTGTTATCTTAAAAATTGAGGAAGCAATCAATGATGTTGACGGTATTCGGCGCATAGAGGCAGATGCCTTTGAGTCAAATGGTCGTCTGATGATTGAGCCAGACGAAGATGTCGATGTGCAAAAACTGGTTGGTGATTTAAAAAGCCGTGTTGATAGCATTGTACATTTTCCTGAGGGGGCCGAGCGGCCTATTATTTCCCAGCCAGAGTTACTGGTACCAGCCTTTACTGTGCAGATTTCTGGGGCTTTAGATGAACGTAGTATGAAAGCGCTCGCCGATCAAATTAGACGAGACCTGCTGAGTTATCCGGAGGTGTCCAGTGCTAAGGTAGTCGGTGCTCGAGATTACGAAATAGCCATCGAAATTTCTGATGCTCTGTTGCGCGAGTATCATCTGACACTGGGTGATGTGGCTCGACGCATATCAGCCTCCTCAGTCGATTTGCCTGCGGGGTCGGTGCAGACAAGTAATGGTGACATTATGTTGCGCACCGTAGGGCAGGCCTATGTGCAGCAAGATTTTGAGCAAATTATTCTTAAAACATGGCCTGATGGCACCCGCCTGCTACTCGGTGATATTGCCACGATTAATGATGGCTTTGTCGACGATAAAGGCTTTTCTCTTTTTGATGGCAACTATTCACTGGGGGTTAATGTATTCGCCACCGGTCGTCAGGATATTCTTGAAACTGCTGAAGTTGCCCGAGCTTATATTGCGGAAAAGCAGGTCAGTCTCCCCGATGGTGTGAGCCTAACGATCTGGCAGGACACTACATACTACCTTGAGGGGCGCCTCAATATGATGGTAAAGAATCTTGCTATCGGTGCGTTGCTGGTCTTTATCACGCTAACTTTGTTTCTTGAAATTAAATTAGCCTTCTGGGTTATGGTAGGTATCCCCGTATGCTTCCTTGGCACCATGGCCTTTTTAAATACCTCCTATGTTGATACTAATTTAAATATGATCAGTATCTTTGGGTTTATTTTGGTGCTGGGTATTGTGGTTGATGATGCCATTATTATTGGCGAAAGTGCCTATGCGGAGCAGGAGCGCCATGGCCACAGTATCGATAATATTATCAATGGTGTGTATCGGGTATCGACGCCAGCCACCTTTGGCGTATTGACCACCATTTGTGCCTTTGCACCGACTTTATTTGTTGACGGTATGCTGGGTGCTTTCCCCAAGGCTTGTGGCTGGGTGGTTATTTTTTGTCTGATCTTTTCGTTGATTGAATCAAAGTGGATTCTGCCATCCCATCTGGCGCACAGTAAACCGACGCGCAATCCATGGTTGCTTAAGATTAATAGTGTTCAAGCTAGAGTCAATGCTGCTCTTAGACAGGCCATAGACAACCATTACAAGCCATTACTGCAGCGCTGTATCGCTTATCGCTACAGTACGTTAGCGTTTTTCTTGGCGCTGTTGATTCTGGCGACAGGTCTATTGTCAGGTGGTGTTGTACGCACTGTACTCAGCCCAGAAATACCGGGGGAGTTTATGACGGTCGAGTTGCGCATGTCTGAGGGTTCGCCCGAACAGCGTACCGAACAGGCGGTGGCCAAAATTGTACAAGCCCTGCAGCAGGTAGAGCGAGATTATCAGGCGGAGGTTGGTGTTGATAAAAAATTGATTGCCCACCTTCTTGCTTATGGCAAAGACCGGATCAATGGTCAGGTCAACCTTGAATTGGTCAAGGAAGATAAACGTACCATTACCGCAGTCGAGATTGAAAAACGCTGGCGCCAGCAGTTGGGCGCAATTCACGGTGCTGAGGTGCTGTCTTTTAGAATGGATGACGGACCGCAGTTTGGCCCCAATATCGCTTTTGATCTTATGCACAGTAATATTGAAACACTGCGTCTGGCCTCTGAGGAGTTAGAGGAGCAACTCGGGCATTACGCGGGATTAAGTGATATTCGCAATGGTGCGAGCGATACCGCAGATGAGTTTCATCTGGATATTTTGCCTGAGGGCGAGGCGCTAGGTTTAACTCGTTATGACCTAGGCTCACAGGTGCGCCACGCCTTTTATGGTGCTGAGGCACAGCGAGTGCAACGTGGTATTGATGAAATTAAAGTGATGGTGCGGTATCCGCGTGCAGATAGAGAAACGGTTGCCAGCCTGAATAATATGTTTATTCGTACCGCCACAGGAGATGAAGTGCCATTTGAAACTGTGGCCAGAGTCAATATCAAAGAAGGGCTATTAAAAGCAACGCGAATTAATTTTCAGCGCGCCTCTGAAGTCACCGCGCAAGGCGACTCAGGTATTGTTGAGCCGGCTAAAGTAATAGCGGATATTGAAACGCGTATTTTGCCGCAGTTAATGGCCAAGTATCCCGGCCTGCAATGGGGTATCTCTGGGCTAGCAGATGAAGAGACAAAAATGGCCGTCAGTATGG
>CBFHVP010000130.1:0-3809 GCA_965659315.1 uncultured Porticoccaceae bacterium
CAAGTGGTTGAAAGCCGTTAGTGACAGCCTTGGCAAAGGTGATTAAGTCAGGTTCAGTATTAAAGGTTTGGCAGCCGAATAAGTTGCCAGTACGACCAAATCCGCAGATCACTTCATCGCTGATAAATAATATATCGCGCTCTTTCAAGATGCGGCTGACCTCGGGCCAATAGCTATCGGGCGGCACAATAACACCGCCGGCGCCCTGAATAGGTTCGGCGATAAAGGCGGCAATATTGTCTTCACCTAATTCATCAATACGCTTTTCAAGTTCGCGCGCTGCTTGCAAGCCAAATTCTTCCGGCGTGAGTTGCTCACCACTGCAGTACCAGTTGGGGTCGGGAATATGCTCTACGTAGGGCAGTGTCTCGAATTGCTTGTGAACAAATGCAAAGCCACCGAGGCTTGCTGAGGCGATAGTGCTGCCGTGATAGGCGTTGGTGCGAGACAAAATAATCCGTTTATTGGGCTGCTCCTTGAGATCCCAGTAACGACGTACCAGTCGAATATTAGTGTCATTGGCCTCAGAGCCTGAGCCAGTGAAAAAGACATGACTAAACTGCGGTGGCGCTATGCTGACCAAACGATCGGCCAGTTCTACCGCTGGCGCATTACTGCACTGGAAAAAGTTATTGTAGTAGGGTAATTCACTGAACTGGCGGTTAACGGCATCAGCGATTTCTGGCTGAGTGTATCCCAGGCTACAGCACCACAGACCTGACATGGCGTCGAGAAGTTGATTACCGTCGGTATCGTATATATAGATATGCTCGGCACGATTGATAATTCTACCGGGCTTGCGGGCGTAATCATTAAAATCAGTAAACGGGTGCAGGTGCTTTTGTGTATCGAGATTTTGCCACTGCTGGGTCGTTAATGTGCTGTTCATAATAGGTCCTGAGCGTATGCGATATTCGCGGGTTATACAGTTTGTATGCCCCCCTAAAAGGGTATGTTTTGGTATGCCGGATTACTTGAATATCTCAACATATAAATAGCAAGCCGTCATGTACCCAAATGGGTTGTTAATTGTGCGAAAAAGTACGAGGTGCAACCGCCTAAAAAAAGTTAGGCAAAATTTTTAAGTAGGGGTAAACTTCACGGAGATGTACCAGAGACAGGGATGTTGAAAATAAGTCGTCAAAAGATAAGGCGACGGAGTCCATTTTTTGTTGTTCTGGGGGAACTATGAAATCACATAATATTGTACGAAAATCATTATTGTCGGTGGCAGTGGCCGCGGCGAGTCTGAATGCTGGGGTTGTTGCAGCAGCGCAAATTGAAGAAATCATTGTCACCACGCAAAAGCGTGCGCAGTCGTTACAGGATGTGCCTATTTCGGTATCTGCTTTTAGCGGGAGTTTTATCGAAAAAGCGCAGATCGCCGATGCCAAAGCAATGGCCATGCTAACGCCTGGTGTATCGGGCGATACCGATGATTCATTTCTGGATTCTATGAATGTGCGTGGTATCAGCACCAATGACTTTGGTGTCGGTGCTGAGGCATCGATTGGTGTGTATCAGGATGGTATTTATCTGGGTCGCACCGGTGGCGCATTATCCAGTTTCTTTGATCTTGAAATGGTTGAAGTGGTCAAAGGCCCGCAGGGTACCTTGTTTGGACGCAACGCGTCTGCTGGCGCTATTTCCATCACCACGGCCAAGCCTACCGATGAGCAATCAGGTTCATTGGATTTTGGTCTGGGTGAAGATGGTTATACTGAGTTTACCGGTGTGATGAATCTGCCGATTAATGATCAGTGGACCAGTCGAGCGGCAGTCTATATGCATCAAAAAGATGGTTGGGTAACCAACATCAATGATGGTAAGCAGGTTGGTGCAATCGATAATCTTGCCGCCCGTTATACTCTTGCCTATAACAACGATAACGTAGCCGCGACGTTGATGATGGAGTATGAAGACCGACAGGGGCCACCCACGGTTTATCAGGTATTTGATGCCGACGATACCGGCTTCCCCTGGTTTAGTACCGATGCAGGGCAGAGAGAATTCAGTTCAGATGTGCCCTCAGACGATCTAGTAGATGAAGGCAATATCTGGGGTGTTACCCTCAATGTTGAGGTTGATCTAGGCGATGGCTACAGCCTCACCTCTATCACCGGATTACGCGGTCACAATTACCATTATATGGAAGATTTTGATGGTGAAGACCAGTTTATCTTTAACTACGAGCAAACCCAAAAGCAGGACTATTTTAGTCAGGAGTTCCGTGTTGATAAAGAAACTGATGCTGTCAGTTGGTTTGTCGGTGCTTCTTGGTATCAAGAGGAGATTGAAACTATTTTCAATCAGACCTTTGACGAAGATACCATGTGTGTAACCTATGGTGCCTCTTATGCTGCTAGTTATGCAGCTGCGTACGGCGAAGAGTTTGACCCTGCGTATTTTGCCACAGAGGAAACTGATGACGCATTGGTATTTAATTGTGCGACCTACTATGAATACAATGGCTACGACCCCGATGGTGTTGGTGGCTCGCGCAATGATTCGGTCGATATTGATGCCGAATACGACGGTTGGGGTGTCTATGGTGACGCGACCTGGACAATTGCCGATGATATTGATTTAAGTCTAGGTGCGCGTTACACCGAGGATAATCGTGATTTTGGCCAGAAATTTGGTGGTCTGCATTATAATGATGATGATCGCCAATTCGGTCAGACGTCTAGTGGTGATGAGCGGAAATATCTATGGTACTCATTCCCGTTCTTCTCCTCCGATTTTATCCGTGGTGATGGTCAATGGACCAATACCTCGGTGCGTGCAGCGCTAAGCTATGAGTTGAATGATGATGTGTCGACTTATCTAAGTTACTCAACGGGTTATAAAGCCGGTGGGTTTAATACATTATTTGTTCTGTTCCCTGAGGACGTTGATATCGATGATATTGATGGCGAGGATGCCGTGGCATTGGGGGGCGCACCAGAGAGCTTTGATAAAGAGGAAGTCACCAATATTGAGTTGGGCTTAAAAGGCCAGTTCTGGGATGGTCAGATGCAGGTTAATGCCAGTGTTTACCGCTATGAGTTCGATGGTATGCAGTCTGGATACTATGTTGGCTCGCGTTATAGTGTGGCCAATATTGGTGATGCAGAGGGTTCAGGTGTTGAGCTAGATTTGCGGGTGTTACCGACGGATAACTTGGATATTTATCTTGGTCTGGCCTGGGCTGATACTGAGTTGACCAATCCTGACGCAGGTTTCTGCGAGCCTGCCGACTGTCAGGGTGCACAGATCCCCGGCACCGTCGATTTTAGTGGTGCTTTGGTAGCCACCTATACAGTGCCGATGGATAACGGTGATCTGGCAATAACACTGGAGACTTTCCACCAAGACGAGGCCCCTGGCTTTGGTATTTTTGATAAAGATCCACTGATGGCCGATGGTTTTACGACCACTAATTTGCGCGTTGGTTACGACAGTGCTGAGGATTGGTCGATGACGCTGTGGGTGAATAACATCACCGATGAGTTTTACTACAAAGGTGTAGCTGGGTCGGACAGCAATATTGGTGCCCACTACTTTGGCTTCTCCGAGCCGCGTAGAGTCGGTGTTGATATAGGCTGGAAGTTCTAATCCACTGGGTTGACCAGTAAATTGCTGTAACCGAAAAAGAGCCGACAATGTCGGCTCTTTTTTGTAGACTATGGGAAATTATCTGGTTGAGACTATGGATCCGCAGCAACAATTTTTTCAAGCGCTGGAGGCGCTACGCAATAATGATCTGGATCGCTGTGAGCAGATCTGTGAACGCTTGTTGGCACTTAATCCACGAGAGGTGAATACTT
>CBFHVP010000131.1:0-3773 GCA_965659315.1 uncultured Porticoccaceae bacterium
GTATCAGATGTTATTGTTGGCGCAGATAGCTCAAAGCAGTTGGGAGATATACTGGTATCGATGGATGTGCGGCGAGTGCTGATTGTTACCGACCCCGGTATTATTCAATTTGGCCTGTTAGACTCGGCGCTGGAAAGTTTGCAAAAGCATAATATTGCCGTGCATATCTACTCAGATGTAGTAGCCGACCCTCCAGCAGCGGTGGTTGTTGCAGCTGTAAAAGTAGCACAAGATTTTGCTTGCGATGGCGTTGTTGGGTTTGGCGGTGGCAGTTCAATGGATGTCGCCAAACTATTGGCAGTGCTTATTAAAGGTGAGCAAACTCTGCAAGATATCTATGGTGTCGATCAAATTAGCGGTGGACGATTACCGCTGATTCAAGTGCCAACAACGGCAGGTACTGGCTCTGAAGTGACGATGGTATCGATTATTACCACTGGCAAGACCACCAAAGCGGGTGTGGTCAGTCGCACCTTGCTAGCTGATAAGGTTATTCTCGATGCTCGTTTAACCGTTGGTCTGCCGCCAGCAGTTACAGCCGCCACCGGTATTGATGCAATGGTGCATGCTATCGAAGCATTTACTAGCAAGCGCTTAAAAAATCCGCTATCAGATATGCTGGCCTGTGAGGCATTGCGATTGATGGCGGACAATCTTGAAATGGCGGTAAAGCAGGGTGACAACCTTGAAGCTCGCAGTGCTATGTTAATCGGCGCTATGCTGGCTGGTCAGGCCTTTGCCAATGCGCCGGTTGCGGCAGTACATGCGTTGGCTTACCCACTCGGTGGTAATTACCATATTCCTCATGGCTTAAGTAATTCCTTGGTGTTGCCTCATGTATTGCGTTTCAATGCCAGTCATTGTGCTGCGCTATATGCACAGTTGGCACCCATAATTTTGCCTGGCAAAACATTGCCGACGGATGTCATGGCGGTGACAGAATTATTAGCAGAGCACTTTTTAACATTGGCGGCAGATCTGGGTTTACAGACCTCATTACAACAACTGGATATCGATAAAAATGATTTACCGCGGTTGGCTGAGGAAGCGATGTTACAGCAGAGGCTATTAATCAATAATCCACGAGAGCTTAGCTTTGACGATGCGCTGGCAATTTATCAGGAGGCATTTTAGCGATGACAGATGCAGATCAACGGCAGGGGTATAAATACTTTTCTGATATCACCACGCGGTGGATGGACAATGATATCTATGGCCATGTCAATAATGTGGTGTACTACAGCTATTTTGATTCTATTGCTAATCAGTATTTAATTGAAAAAGGCGGCTTGGATATTCATCGCGCTGAGATCATTGGCTTTGTAGTGGCATCGAGTTGTGAGTATAAGTCGCCTGTTGCTTATCCGCAGCGCTTGGAGGCCGGTCTTAGAGTCAACCGCTTGGGCAATAGTTCGGTGGAGTATGGTATTGGTATTTTTGTAAAGGATACGCAAACAGCCTCTGCACATGGCACATTTACCCATGTTTTTGTCGATCGGTTGACGGATAAATCGGTTGCTATTCCCGCTTCAATAAGAGCGGCGCTAGAGGCCGTAAAGGTAATCTAAATAACCATCGATGTTTTAGGGAGATCATGTGAATCTTAACAATCAAGTTGTTGTCGTCACTGGTGGTGCCAATGGTATCGGACGTGCACTATGTGAAAAATTTGCTGCGGCTGGAGCCAAGGTGGCGGTTGCTGATTTAGATATTACGTCGGCACAGCAGGTGGCGAAAAAGGTTAATGGTATCGCGGTGACAACCAACGTTGGTGTTGAGATGGATATTCAGGCATTAGTGAAAGAGACGGAAGAACAGCTTGGGCCGATAGATATTTTTGTTTCCAACGCTGGTGTTTCGTTTGGCGATGGCCCCGGTTGGATGGCCGCCTCGGCTTCGGATGAGCATTGGAATACCAGTTGGAATGTCAATGTAATGGCCCATGTTTGGGCAGCTCGCGCTGTGGTGCCGGGGATGATCAAACGGGGCGGAGGTTACTTAGTCAATGTCGCTTCCGGTGCCTCTCTGCTCTGTCAGATTGGCGATGCTGCTTACACGGCGACCAAGACGGCCGCAGTCGGTTTCGCCGAGTCATTGGCCATTACTCATGGTGATGACAATATTGCAGTCTCGGTGGTGTGTCCGCTCTATGTGGCGACGGCGATGACAGAAGGAGGGCGAGGTGTTAGCGGTCAGGATCAGGTAATTACAGCAGATGAGGCGGCAGATGCAGTGCTTGCCGGTATGCAATCAGAGACTTTTATGATTATGCCGCATGCGGAATTGGCAACTTATGCCCAGCGCAAAGGCGCTGATTATGATCGTTGGTTAAAAGGTATGCGTCATATGCGCCAAGGCATGCTAGAACAGTTCCCCGATTACGCCTATAAAGTTTGAGTATCTGGCAGTGGCAAAGAGCTTGGTTAACCATTGGCTGTGGCTTATCTTATTGGCGCAGTCGGCCGTCGCAATTGATTATGATGCTTACGATGATGACGTCGCGACGGTGCTGCGAGAATTTCATAATCAAGCCGAACCTATTACGGATCAGGATAATGCGATTAAGCCTTCAGTGCTGGTTTTTAATGCCGTTGCTGATAGTAGTACTGTTATTGATTTTGAAGCTGGGGTAGTGGCTATCACGGCAACAAGTATTCAACGTTTACAAGATGCCATTGTCGAGGTGCTCTTAACACAAATTGATCCATCGATTATTGATGCAAGAACCGCTCAAGATTTTGGTCTTATTAATAATAAAACTGGTAAACCTTTTTTCTGGCAACAGATCGTTGATCACAAAGGTAAACCAATTGAGCATGCTTGGAGTGCAGAGATATACGCAGACTATCTGACCAAGAACATTGTCGAGCAGAATGGTCGTTTTAAAGTCGACATTGCCATGGTCGAGGAACATAAGGATATTGCCGGCGGAAAATATATTCAGTTGACCAAAACAGCAAGTCGTCAACATGGTGTGCCGGTATCGTTAATGATGGCGATTATGGAAACCGAGAGTGCGTTTAACCCTTTAGCTCGCTCTGGTTCTAATGCTCTGGGTTTGATGCAGATAAAAGCGACAACCGCTGGACGGGATTATTTTTCCATTATCAAAGGCTACAGTCATACCCCAAGCGCTTCATATCTGTATAAGCCGCGCAATAATATCGAGGTGGCCGCAGGTTATTTGCGGATTTTGCAGACCCGCTATCTGTCCGGTATTAAGCACCCGAAAAAATTACACTATGCGATGATTTCGAGCTACAACGGTGGTGCTGGTAATCTCTGGCGTAGCCTTGATAGACGAGGTAATAAAACCAAGGCCATAGCCCGTATTAATAAAATGACTGTAAGTCAGTTCTATCGGTTTCTAACGCATCGGCATATCCGCGCCGAAACGCGAAGCTACGTTCGCAAGGTAACTGCAAAGCAAAATAAATACCGCTATTTAACCGCGACTTAGCGGCTAATTAATCTGCTCGCAAGCGAATTAACCCTTCTTGAATAGTGCTCGCTACCAAGCGTCCGTCACGACTAAAAAATGAACCTCGACTAAGGCCTCTGGCTTGGCTAGAAACTGGACTATCCATAACAGAGAGTAACCATTCATCGACACGAAAATTGTCGTGGAACCAAATACAATGATCCAGTGACGCGGGTTGCAATTTTCTGTTGGTAATGCTGACCGCATGGGGTAGCAGTGATGTGCTCATTAAGTTGAAATCCGACGCATAGGCCAGAATAGCATGATGCAGTGCTTGATCATCGAGCGGAGC
>CBFHVP010000132.1:0-3725 GCA_965659315.1 uncultured Porticoccaceae bacterium
GCTATGGCTACCGTGAAATTCGTTTCCCTATACTCGAGCAAACTGAGCTATTTAAGCGCGCGGTGGGTGAAGTCACTGATATTGTCGAAAAAGAAATGTACTGCTTTGACGACCGCAATGGCGACAGTCTCAGTCTGCGCCCCGAGGGAACCGCTGGCTGTGTGCGCGCCTGTAGCGAGAACGGTCTATTGCATAACCAGTCGCAGCGGCTGTGGTATTCGGGCCCAATGTTTCGTCATGAGCGGCCACAAAAAGGTCGCTTGCGTCAGTTCCATCAAATTGGTGTTGAAGCCTTTGGCCTCAATGGCCCCGATATTGATGCCGAGCTGTTGTTGATGACAGCAAGCTTATGGCAACAATTGCATATTGATCATGCTGTTACATTGCAGATTAATTCCCTGGGTACCGCCGCTGACCGAGCCACTTATCGGGCCGCATTAGTTGAGTTTCTAGAGGCTCATTATGAGCAGCTCGATAAAGACAGTCAGCAACGCCTGACATCAAACCCTATGCGTATTCTGGACAGTAAAGATCCGCAGACTCAGGCATTGCTTAATGACGCCCCCAGTCTTAGCGATTTTATTGATCAGCCATCTCGCGACCATTTTGCACAGCTATGCGCGGTGCTGGATGCGGCGGGCGTTAGCTATGAAATAAACCCTAGATTAGTGCGCGGCCTCGATTACTACAGTAAAACTGTCTTTGAATGGGTGACTACCAGTTTGGGTGCGCAGGGTACTGTTTGCGCTGGTGGTCGCTATGATGGTCTTGTTGAACAGTTGGGGGGTAAGCCCTGTGCGGGCGTCGGCTTTGCTATGGGTGTTGAAAGGCTGGTGTTGTTGCTTGACGAGTTGGGCGTTGTCCCTGATAGTATCGGCCAGCCGGTGGATTTGTATCTGCTGGCAGTGGGTGAGGTAGAGCAGCAGGCCTTGTTGCTTGCGGAAAATTTACGCAATGAGTGCCCCCAGATTAGGTTGCAAACACATTGTGGTGGCGGCAGTTTTAAGTCACAGATTAAAAAGGCGGATAAGAGCGGCGCCACAGTAGCATTGATATTAGGTGAGGATGAAGCGGCATCTAATAGGATTGGGGTTAAGTATCTGCGGGAGAACTTGGATCAGCAAACGGTGGCCCAAGTGGACTTGGTAGAGCTGTTAAATAAAACATTTAAATAGAATATCGACTAATTGAGGAGCCATTGTGGCAGATCATCTATCCGAAGAAGAACAGATCGAAGCATTTAAACGCTGGTGGGCAGAAAATGGCCTGCAAACGATTCTTGGCGTTGTACTTATTGTTGGCGGCTACTTTGGTTGGCAGGGCTGGCAACAGGCTCAGCAAGAGCAGGCGGGTCAAGCCTCGGAGTTATATATGGAAATGATCAATATCATCTCCTCTCAGGCGGCCGGTGAACCCTTAAGTATTGCCAAGCGGGTAGCGGTTGAAACCAGTGCTGATCAGCTCAAACAGGATTACGCCGGTTCCGGCTACGCTCAGTTTGCAGCGTTATTAAAAGCCAAGCTGGCAGTGGACAATAATGAGCTCGACGCAGCTGTAAGCGAACTGCAATGGGTGCTGGATGCAGGACCAGAAGCGGAGACCGAACGCTTGGCAAGATTGCGGTTGGCGCGCGTTGAGGCGGCCCGTGGCAATATTGATGCCGCTTTACAAATGGTGCAAGGCATCGACCCAGCGGAAATGAAATCTGCCTACGAAGAGGCCAAGGGCGATTTTTATGTGCAACAGGGTGATAGCGATTCTGCATTCACTGCTTATCAGGCGGCGGTAGCGGCCAATCAATCCACTAATCCAATGGTCGGTAATCTGTTACAGCTCAAGCTAAGTCAGGTGCAGCCGGCTGTATCTGCCACCCCTGAGTCCGCATCTGATACGTCTGAGCAAGTCGAGGGAGACAGTCAATGAGATCGCTTAGGTTACTGATTACGTTAGTTTTAAGCTCGCTGTTATTAGCAGGTTGTAGCTGGTTTGGTGGTGACGATGATGATGCCGCTATCGAACCCGCCGAGCTGGTAAAGTTTGACCCTGAGGTTAAAGTAAAGCGTCAATGGTCAGCTAAAGTCGGTGCAGGAGCTAGAGAATATTTTAGCAGTCTCAGACCTGCAGCCAGCGCAGAGGCTATTTTCGCTGCCGGTTTCGAAGGTAAAGTGACGGCATTAAATGTGCAAACGGGCAAGCGTATCTGGTCTACAGAACTCGAGGCGCCGCTATCCGGTGGTGTTGGCTATGGTGCCGATCTAGTGATGGTAGGAACCACGGATGCTGAAGTCTATGCACTTAATGCCAATGATGGCTCGGTCGCTTGGACCGCAGAGGTAAGCTCTGAAATCCTCTCCAGCCCGCAATCCAACGGTAAAGTGGTTATAGTGCAAACCATCGACAATAAGTTATATGCTCTGGATGCCGACAGCGGTGAACAGATTTGGCAGCACAGCGGTGACTCACCTATTTTGACTGTTCGCGGTATTGGTGAAGCTATCGTTACTGACAATATGGTTATCTCCGGTTTTGACTCAGGCAAATTAATTGCCTTTAACGCAGAGAATGGTGCACTTATCTGGGAAGGTCGTATGGCGTTACCTAAAGGGCGTACTGAATTAGAGCGTATGGTTGATATTGATGGTGCACCTCTATTGGTGGGCGATGTTATCTATGCCGTTACCTATCAGGGTCGTCTTGGTGCAGTGTCTCGTGGTACTGGCCGCAATCTATGGTTTCAGGATAGCTCGTCACACACCTCTCCCGCCCATAGCGATGGACAGGTCTATATTAGCGAAGCGGAAGACACCGTGCGTGCCTTTAACGCCGGCAGTGGTCAGCCAATCTGGAGTAATGATCAGTTGTTTTTGCGCCGTTTGACCGGCCCAGCGAAATTGGCAGGCACCATTGCTGTGGCTGATGCCGAGGGCTATTTACATCTGCTGGATCCGCAAGATGGACATTTTGTCGGCCGGGTTAAAGTCGATGGCAGTGGTGTTAGTGCCCCTTTGCTGAGTGTTGGTAATAGCCTGATTGTGCAGTCTAACAACGGTGCTGTTAGCGCTTACAAAATCCAGTAAGCCATCATTATCTGCTGATTGCAGATACTATAATTTGATATCCGCACTGCCGCCATTGCCTGCAGAGGTTTAAAAACTGGGTGGCGAGCAGGCGGTAATCAGTTCGCAGGGTTCGCGGCCAACGTTTTTAAAATGATGGGGCACGGTACTTTTAAAATAATAGCCGTCTCCGGCCCTAAGGATTTTCTTTTCCTCTCCCACCTGCACTTCAAGACAGCCAGTTAAAATAATGCCGCACTCCTCACCTTCATGTTGGATAGCATGTTTTCCGGTATGAGCGCCGGGTTGATAACATTCTTTTAACATTTGAATTGATTTATTGTGCAGATGATTACCCACCTGCAAGTAAGACACACCACCTTCCCCTAATTGTAAGAGCTTATCGGCGCTAAAAAAGACCTGATCGGTAAAAGTAAAGTCATCGGCAAAAAAGTCACTCAGGCTAATTGGGATGCCGCCCAGTACTTTTTTTAGCATTCCCACCGTGGGGTTAAGCGAGCCAGATTCAATTTGTGAGATGGTGGCATTGGCCACACCCGATGCTTTAGCTAACTGGCGTTGCGATAGACCGGTTTTAAGTCGAATTTGTCGCAGGCGAGTGCCCGTTTCACTGTCCATGAGATGCTACCTTTCGTTAGGGATAAGCTG
>CBFHVP010000133.1:0-3700 GCA_965659315.1 uncultured Porticoccaceae bacterium
CGCGGCTTTTAAAAAAACGCTTTAATCGAACAGACTAAGGCATAATAGATACCCAACACAAATCGATACTTCGGATCTTAAGCGAGTCTTAATAATGGATTACATAATTTATCTCGGGCTTGGCGCAGTGGCCGGCTTGCTCGGTGGTCTTTTCGGTATGGGTGGTGGAGCGATCATCGTGCCGATGCTTATATTGGCCTTTGGTATGCAGGGGATCTCGCCACAAGTAGCGACTCATATTGCGGTTGCCACCTCCCTTGCCACGATTCTTATGACATCGATTCCATCAATATATACCCATGCTCAAAAAGGTGCCGTGCGTTGGGATCTAGTAACTTGGCTTACGCCGGGTATCCTAATTGGGTCAGTATTGGGGAGCGTCATCGCTTTGGCCCTGAGTGGTACCAATTTACAGCTTTTACTCGGTTGTTTTCTTATTGCTGTGGGAGTAAAAATGTTAATCAGTCTACCGCAGGGCGCATCTAACCATCACTTGGGTAGGCCCAAATTAGTAATGGCTGGCGGTGGTATTGGTGGACTATCCGCTATCTTTGGGATTGGCGGTGGTTCACTGACGATTCCCTACTTACGTTATTTTGGTATCCGCATGCATCATGCTGTTGGGACTGCGGCTACTTGTGGTTTTTTTATCGCACTGGCTTCAACGTTGCTCTACAGTTCTAGTACTCGTGATGATGGGTATTTGCCTGAGGCTACCTTGGGTTATATATTAATTCCAGCTTGGCTAGGTATCATTGCGACTAGCGTTCCTTGCGCACGTATCGGCGCTCTTGTCGCGCACAGGTTAAATGATCGGTTTTTAACCAATCTTTTTGGCGGCCTGTTATTGGCGGTCGGTACTAGATTTATTTGGCTCAATTTAAGGCAATAATTTAAAGGGTGGGAACTGTGTCGGACTTACAAGATAAGATACTCGATATTCTTGCAGATCAACAGTTTCACTCTGGTGAGAGCCTTGGTGAGCAGTTGGGTGTCAGCCGTACCGCGGTTTGGAAGCAACTACAAAAACTCGAGGCTATTGGTTTCCAATTGGAGTCGCTTAAGGGTGTTGGCTACCGCGCTCCAAACGGCTTTGAATTACTATACAAAGACAGCATTATTGCCCAGATTACTGCTGCCGGTGGCTCACTGCCTGGGCGTCTTGAGATATTTAAGAACATAGACTCGACCAATAAATACCTTAGGGAAAAGGCGGACGAAAAAACTTATTCTCAAGCGGTAGTGCTTGCCGAGACACAAACTAGCGGTCGCGGTCGACGGGGAAAAGATTGGGTCAGTCCTTTTGCTGCTAATCTGTATATGTCCGTATTATGGGGCTTTGAGCACGGTGCTGCAGCGTTGGAAGGGCTCAGTCTAGGTATTGGCGTTGCTGCCCGCCGTGCACTCAAGCAGTGTGGCTTAGAAGATGTACAGCTTAAATGGCCCAATGATATCTATGTTGGCCAAAAGAAATTGGGCGGTATATTGCTGGAAATGGTTGGAGATCCCGCTGGGCAATGTTCTGTAGTCGTCGGTATTGGTATCAATGTTTGCATGCCGCGACAGGCTGCTGAGAGCATCGAGCAAGACTGGAGTGATGTTCAAACTGAATTAGGCGAGCCCCTATCGCGCAATACACTCGCAGGTATATTGATTGCTGAAATATTTACCGTACTCAAAGACTTTCAAGTTCAGGGTTTTGCGCCCTACCGAGAAGAATGGCAGTCAGCAGATGCCTTTAAAGGTCTGCAGGCAACTGTGACAACCCCTCGTGAAGCATTGAGTGGCACAGTGATGGGTGTGGATAAAAGTGGCGCGCTGGAGATGCAGATGAGTGATGGTAAGGTGCAGCGGTTTATTGGCGGTGAGCTCAGCTTGAGGCTGAAAAAATGATTTTAGATATTGATGCGGGCAACAGCTTCGTTAAGTGGCGCTTAACTGGGCAGGATGGTACGGTCACTCGCGGCTCTCAGCCCACAAATGTAGTTTTGACACAAGGCCTTGACCTAGCAGGGGTAAATCGCCTCAGTATGGTAAGGCTATCTTCTGTAGCGAATAAAGCGTTGGCCCAGCAATTGCAAAAACAATTATTTGACCAGTTTGCTATCACATTACAGGTGGCGCGCGTCTCTGTTGCTGTCAGTGAGGTTACCTGCGGTTATCTAGAGCCGGAAAAGCTCGGCATTGATCGCTGGCTCGCTTTAGTTGCGGCCTATCAAGCATATCGTACATCAGTGCTGGTGATTGATGCTGGCAGTGCTATGACCCTAGATTTAGTTTCCGCTGATGGTCACCACGTGGGTGGCTATATCTTAGCGGGCAGCCAAATGATGCGTGAAGGATTGGCCCAAGGTACTGATGCTGTAAAAGTTGACGCTCTAGACCCAATTAATGTCATGGTACCCGGTAAAAATACGCCGGATGCGGTAAATCGGGGTTGTTTATTGACTGCTGTGGCAGTGATTGAAAAACTCGCTGCCCAATATCCGGCCGCATTGGTTATCACTGGCGGTGACGCTCCACAATTGATCGAAGCACTGTCGCTAGATAGTTTTCACCGTCCCGATCTGGTGCTCGAGGGGCTGGCAGTTGATGGTGTGGAGTTTACTCAGGTATCCGCGCATTAATGGCGCACAATGCACAGCTGGCTAGCCGCCAAAATCGTCTAAGATTCCGTGTTTCCAGCCCTGTCGCTGCTCTAAATGCTCTATGCATAATAATGGCATCTAACGCTTAAACGAGCAGAAAATAACCCTTAAAGACTGGCCTTTAGGTTTGTCTTGGTTGATTCTGAAGTATTCCATTAAAAAAACCCTAAAGAACGTCTAGATAAGGTTGCTAATACGCCCCAGTTTCACTAAAATCGCGCACCGTTTGTTGAGATGCTGGCGTAGCTCAGTTGGTAGAGCAGCTGACTTGTAATCAGCCGGTCGGGGGTTCGACTCCTCTCGCCAGCTCCAATTATTACGGAAGCCACTGTTTTATGAGCAATTTATTGACATTTAGCAGTGCTACAAAGAGAATATGCGGCCGTTTTTTAAGCTGAAGTGGTTTAGAAGCAAGCTTTACGCATCAAAAATCGGCAGTAGCTGGCAGGATGCCGGCATAATTAGTATAAATTAGGCGGGATTCCCGAGCGGCCAAAGGGATCAGACTGTAAATCTGACGCGAAAGCTTCGGTGGTTCGAATCCACCTCCCGCCACCATGACTCGCCACGGCACTATGGTGTCAGAGTGGCAAGAAGTAAAGATGCTTTCAGGAGTGGAAGGCAACGGCTTTAAAGCCTGTGGGCACTGTTGGATAAGCGCTATTTAGATGGTTGGTTTAGCGGGCATAGTTTAATGGTAGAACCTCAGCCTTCCAAGCTGATGATGCGGGTTCGATTCCCGCTGCCCGCTCCATGAAATAGCACGGTAAGGGATGTGCTCATATAGCTCAGTCGGTAGAGCACTTCCTTGGTAAGGAAGAGGTCACCGGTTCAAATCCGGTTATGAGCTCCATTAGGTGACAGTGTGGCCCAAAATAGGTGCGCTGAAAAAAGAAAGTGTTTGTTGTAATTGGTTTAGGTTTTTAAGTTCAGGGCATTAGTTTACGAGAGTTAATGGCCCGCTAATGTCTGTGAGGAGATGCTGAGATGGCAAAAGAAAAGTTTGAAAGAAGTAAGCCGCACGTAAACGTAGGCACCATTGGTCACGTTGA
>CBFHVP010000134.1:0-3665 GCA_965659315.1 uncultured Porticoccaceae bacterium
CGGATAAACGTTTAATGTTAAAATTGCCGACCGAGATTTACGATCGTGTTTTAAAAGAGAGAACAATGACTAAAGCCCTTCAAACAATGGAGTGGATGACCCCAGGCGCTAACCTGAATGCCTACATTCAGGGTACGGCGACTGTGCCTATTCTTACTGTTGAAGAGGAGAGATCATTGGGCGAAGCACTTTACTATGAAGAGGACCTCGATGCAGCACGTCGATTGGTTATGTCGCATCTGCGTTTTGTCGTTCATATTGCTCGCTCCTACAGTGGTTATGGCTTGCCCTTAGCGGACCTAATCCAAGAAGGCAATGTGGGGCTGATGAAAGCGGTGCGTCGTTTTAATCCTGAAAAAGGCGTGCGTGTTGTCTCTTTTGCTGTGCACTGGATCAAAGCAGAGATCCATGAATTTATATTACGTAACTGGCGAATTGTAAAAATCGCCACGACCAAGTCCCAGCGCAAATTATTTTTCAATCTGCGCAGTGCCAAAAAGCAGCTTCAATGGCTTACAGCCGATGAGGCCAAAGCCGTGGCTGAAGATTTGGGTGTGGAAGTTAAAGACGTTATGGAAATGGAGATGCGTCTTACCGCTCGGGACTCAGCTTTTGATGCGCCAGCAGATGAAGATGAGGACTCTGTTGCCTATGCTCCAGCGCTGTACCTTGAAGATAAAGGCGCTGATCCGGCGCAACTGGTTGAGAGCGAGAACTACGAAGGCGACAATAACCTGCGTTTGGCTGAGGCGGTAAAAATGCTCGATGAGCGCAGTCAGGCTATCCTCCAGCGCCGTTGGTTAGATGATAAAAAAGCAACGCTGCATCAACTGGCTGATGAATACGGTGTTTCAGCTGAACGTATTCGTCAGTTGGAAAAAAATGCTATGAAGAAAGTTCGTGTCGCGATGGAAGCCTAACTGATCCCAAGAGATTGCTAAGCCGCACTGGATCGGTACCTTTCCATTGCGGCTTTTTTATTGCTCTTAAATAAAGGTGCTATGAACAAACTGAAATGGATAAAAATTATTGCTCTAAGCGGCATGTTCTGTGTTGTGATGGGGGCTTTAGCCGCTCATAGTTTGGAGTCGAGTCTGTCAATAAAGTCTATGTCAGCCATACGTACCGCGCTACTCTACCAATTCCTGCATACATTGGCTCTACTCGGTATTATCGCTTTACCTGATAATCTGCTGGATCAGCAGCGACAAACTTGGGCCGCGTACTTTTTGTTGATCGGTATGCTACTTTTCTCTGGCTCTCTCTATTTGTTGGTGTTTACCGGTATTAAACTGTTGGGCATAGTGACACCAATGGGTGGCTGCGCATTAATTATTGGCTGGTTACTGTTATTCAGTGCCGCAAAAAGGTCTTAGTTAATGGATATCAGGCCAGAGTATCGGAAAAAATCTATTCGCAGCTATGTGGTTCGTGCTGGCCGAATGACTGAGGCGCAACGCAAAGCATTTGATACAGGTTGGCGGCAATATGGTCTTAAGTTGGCCGATGGTGCTATCGATATTGAGGCCGTGTTCGGCCGCAGTGGCCCTAAGGTAGTGGAAATCGGTTTTGGTATGGGCGACTCATTACTGCAGATGGCTACGGCCGCTCCGGACACTGATTTTATCGGTATTGAGGTTCATCCCCCGGGTGTTGGAACTCTTATCAATGCAGCCCAAGCTCAGGGCATTGATAATCTAAGAGTCTATCTGGCCGATGCTAACGATGTATTAGAGGACTGTCTTGCTCCCCAGAGTATCGATCGGTTGCAGCTGTATTTCCCTGATCCTTGGCACAAGAAAAAGCACAACAAACGACGTATAGTACAGCCGCAATTTGTACAACTGGTGCGCAACAAGTTGCGCTACAACGGTATTTTACATATGGCCACAGACTGGCAACCCTATGCCGAGCAGATGTTAGAAACATTGGATCAAGCGGAGGGGTTTGAGAATACTGCTGGCATCGGCAATTATGCGCTCAGGCCGGCTTACCGGCCGATGACCAAGTTTGAGCGGCGTGGTGAGCGTCTAGGCCACGGGGTGTGGGATCTTATCTATCAAAAAACCGATTAACCCAATTCAATAAATCACGTAAAATTAATGCTTAAGGCTAAAAAAAGGGAATACCATGACTTTATTTCGACTTCTTTCACTGACTGCGTTACTGACCCTCGTTGGCTGTGATCAAATAAACAACCAGCCTCAGGAGGCAGATTTGCAAACTCAAGATCAAAAAATAAGCTATTTACTCGGTATGGATAATGGTAAAAATATCCAGTCTATGGGTATCGAAATCGATATCGCTACATTCCAGCAAGGACTCCAAGATGGCCTGACCAACGCTGATCCACAATTGTCAGAGGATCAGATTGCCGAGGCGATCGCAGCATTTGAAACCCAAATGACCGCCAAGCGTGAAGAAATGCAGCAAGTGCAACAGCAAGAGGCGCAGGCGCAGGCAGAAGTAAATTTAGCGGAAGGCAGTGCATTTTTGACTGAAAATGGTGCTAAAGAAGATGTCGTTACTACTGAATCTGGTTTGCAGTACAAAGTATTGGTTGCTGGTTCAGGTGCTATTCCAACCGCTGATAGCACCGTTGAGGTTCATTATGCCGGACGCCTGTTGGATAACACAGAATTTGACAGTTCAATCAAGCGCGGTGTGCCTGCACAGTTTGGTGTCACTCAGGTGATTGCTGGCTGGACCGAGGCCCTCCAATTAATGCCAGAGGGCTCAAAATGGGAGCTTTATATTCCTGCCAATTTAGCCTACGGTCCAGGTGGAACCGGCCCTATCGGTCCTAATGCTACGCTGATTTTTGAGGTGGAGCTATTACAAGCTAATGTCGGCGCTGATGCGGGTTAAGTGCTAGTTACGCATGTAAAAAAGCCCCGTTTACTCGGGGCTTTTTTATACCTGTACCTTTACATCTGTAGCTTTATACCGCTGATGGGCATTTAATCACTGGACTGAGTTTGTCTGCGACCCTTCTAGTAACGCTGGCACATGGGCATTGTGCAGCACTTCAATCATTTTATCCTCAGACTCGAATCGTTGCGCCAGCACTTCGCCAATTGTCGATAGGTCAACCGTCAGTGCTTGTAAATCGTCTGTGGCGAGGTATTTGTCATTAAAATCGAGCAGGGCCTCAGTTGAGGGCTGAATAGCTTCTACTAGCTCCGCTCCAACCCGCAGTCCTTGGTTGTCGCTGAAGGCTTTACCTTCACTGGCGAGCTGTTCAAATACTTCAAAATGACCGACTGAAACATAGTCCACCATCAGTTCACAGAAGCCCTGTAATTTATTACCGTGCTCCGTATTACCTCCATCAAACGCCTGAATTTCGCTGAGTTCACAGTACTTGACCAGTAGCTCGCGGCGCTCTTCGAGCCAGCGATCAATGATTTCATTGACGCCACCCCAGTGATCTAGCAGTGTTTGGCAATTATCTAACATAACGATCTCCACAGTTCACTTCCTTTGAATGATTAGTTTACCTTCTTTTACCCAGAGATTAACTATATTCAGAAGATTAATAACGGTAGTAAGGTAGGCAAAAAAATCGATGTCCATATGCCATTGAGTCCCATACCAAGTGTAGCAAAAGCTCCGCAACGCGGACTTTTTTCAAAGGCTTTAGCGGTGCCGATGGCATGAGCAGA
>CBFHVP010000135.1:0-3613 GCA_965659315.1 uncultured Porticoccaceae bacterium
GAAGGAAAATTGCCGAGGGGTTGGCCACTTCTTTAAGGCCTTTATCAGTCATGGCAAAGACACCGAGCTCATTGACAGCGCCAAAACGGTTTTTATTACTGCGCAAGGTGCGGAAATGACTATCACTGGACCCCTCAAGCATCAGTGAGCAGTCAATCATATGTTCTAGCACTTTGGGGCCCGCCAGCGAGCCATCTTTGGTCACATGGCCCACTAGTATTAATACGGTGCCGGTCTGCTTAGCAAAACGTACCAGCATAGAGGCGCTCTCGCGCACCTGCGAAACACTGCCCGGTGCTGAGGCGACTTCCTCAAGGTGCATCACCTGAATGGAGTCGACCACTAAAATAGTCGGGCGTTTTTGCTCGGCAATGGCGCATACCGTTTCGACTGAGGTCTCAGCCATAATTTCTAGCTTGTCCGTTGGCAGATCCAGTCGGCGGGCTCGCATGGCAACTTGCTGGGGAGATTCCTCACCAGTAACATAAAGTGCCGAATTATTCTCCGCGAGCTTGCATAATGTTTGCAACAGCAGGGTACTCTTGCCCGCACCGGGCTCACCGCCAACCAAAATAGCGGAGCCGGGCACTAAGCCACCGCCTAGCACAAGATCTAACTCTCCGGTGCCGGTAGTGATTCTGGGAATTTCTTCCAGCGCGATATCAGCAAGTGTTTTTACCGCACCGTCTACGGCACCGGCAAAGCCGGGGCGCAATACTTTACCGCCACGGGCGGCGGGGCCTAAACGCACCTCGGATAAGGTATTCCATGCATTGCATTCACTGCACTGACCCTGCCATTTGCGGTAGTCAGCACCGCAATCATTGCACACATAGGCTGTTTTGGATTTGGTGGCCACACAAGTTCTCCTGTTACTAGGCCTTATTTAATCGCATTACTGTTATTATGTACAGTAATAAAAAGTCCTATTGGCGGCTAAGATAAGACGTCTATTAACAGTAGCTGATTAACCATGACCCTTGCTATCCGTCAGGCCACCATTGAAGATTGCCCGCTCATTCTGCAATTTATTAAAGAATTGGCCGACTATGAAAAATTACTTCATGAAGTAGTGGCTGATATTGCAACATTGGAGGCATCGCTATTTGGTGATAAACCTTATGCCGAAGTGGTTATTGCTGAATATCGGGACCAGCCAGTTGGGTTTGCGCTATTTTTTCATAATTATTCCACTTTCCTTGGTCGACCAGGTCTGTATTTAGAGGATCTATATATTCAGCCGGCGATGCGCGGAAAAGGGTTTGGTAAGATATTGCTCGCCTATCTTGCGGCACTGGCACTAGAGAGAGATTGCGGCAGGTTGGAATGGTGGGTGCTGGACTGGAATCAGCCCGCTAAAGATTTCTACCGTTCACTGGGTGCGGAGCCTATGGATGATTGGACCGTCAATCGCGTTACTGGTGATCAGTTAGTCAAACTGGCCGACCACTTATTAACTCAAGATCAACGCTAAGTAGTATAGATGCAGGAGGTTAAATTGCGGTTTGATGATTTGAGTATTAGGTTTATCTCGTTCAAAGCAATGCTTTCTGCTACAGTAATCCGATGTCGTTAATTCCCGAAAAACCCATTGTTATTTCACCTACTCTGGCCGCTACGCTCGGTCTCGAGGAGACGGTGTTGCTGCAAGTATTGCAAGAATGTCTCGCCCATGGTGATGGAGTTCAGAGCAGCGGATTTACCTGGGTAACGGTATCAGGGCAAAAGTTACTCAACCTAATGCCATTTTGGCGCGAGGAGGATATTCGTCGTCTATCCTCTAGCCTGCATGAAAAGGGCTTGCTCCTTATCGGTGGTGGTGCTTTTTCTGCTCAGCAGGCTTTTCGATTTGCCTTTAATGAGCCTACCGTTGCACAAACGCCAGCAGCGGCAAAACCCTCGTTGTCTCAGGCCACTACGCCACATTCAGCTAAAACCATTGGCGGCAACTGGCAACCCAGTGATGATGCATTGCGGCAACTCGCCCAACTTGGCGTTACCCGAGAGTTCGCCCAACAACAAATTCCACAGTTCGTCGCCTACTGGCGTGAACGCAATGTCCCCCGTCACAGTTGGGAGTCAAAATATATTAAAGAAGTCTGGCGGCAATGGCAGCAAGCGCAGAGCCAGCAGCACAAGCGCAATAAAGAGGTTTCGGTTACAGGCGACTGGCGTCCCTCGACCGATGCGATGAATATTCTGATTAAGCAGGGCGGCATCAATGCCAATTTTATCGACGACGCTATTCCAGAGTTTATTCTGTACTGGCGCGACCGCGGTGATCTGTCTAGTACCTGGGACTCAAAATTTATTCAGCACGTGCGGCGGCAGTGGCAGTTTTATACTGGCATGATGGAACAAGACAGTATGCCACGCGCGCTACCTGCGCAGTGGCAACCCAAAGAATCGGTCTATGATGTGCTACAAATGGCTAATATCGATCGTCAATTTGCACAACAGGTTATTCCGGAATTTGTTCTCTACTGGCATGAAAATGGTACCCCTTATGCCTCTTGGAGCACCAAGTTTTTGCAGTACGTAAAGCGCCAATGGGCGTATCATAATCAATCTCAGTCAGCGAGTGGCAGCCATGGCAAGCAAGGATCTAATTCAGAAGGTCGCATCCGAGATCGCAGCATCATCGACGCGCTCTCCGACCGCAGCTGGGCAAGCTAAACCGGCTGTCGCCAGTGCAGAGCTGATTGATGCCATCAATCAGACCTTTGCGCTATTTCAGGTCAACTACCACAATCAGTATTACGCCGCCTTTGGCGACAATACCAAATCGGAAAATCTGGCCAAAAAACTGTGGTTATCGAAACTGGAAAATTTCGGTGCTGACTGTATTTTAGCCGCAGCAGAGAAGATTATTGCTGATAGTGAGTACTTGCCTACCCTACATAAAATGCTCACTGCCTGTCGCGCGGCCGGACTACCTGCGGGGCTACCCAATAGTCGCAAGGCCTATCAAGAAGCCTGTAATAAACCCAGCCCCAAAGCAGAACAACAATGGTCCCATGCTGTGGTGTATCTGGCTGGGCGCGATTGCGGCTGGCATTTATTGGCCAATGAAATTGAGAGCAAGGCATTACCTGCATTTACCGATATCTATCAACAGTACTGCGATCGCGTTATTGCCGGTGAAGTATTTACTATCGAACCACCAGAGGCACTGCCTGAAAGTCCCCAAGTGCCTGCGACTAAAAAACATAATCTTGAGCAGTTGGATCAGCTTAAGCAATTGTTAAGCTAAATATCACTATGGCTGGGCAACTACTCACACATAACTCCACCGCGCGACGTATGGCGAAAACCATTTTGAATGGCTTTCGCAGCTACTTTGCCGACTATTTGAATTCTACTCTCAGCGCCAAAGCACGATTTGAAAAAGCCGACTGGCACGGTGTGCAACAGGCCAATGTCGATCGCTTAGAGTTGTACAAAGATAAAGTAGCGCAGACGGTGCAGTACCTAGAGATGGTGACCAATAAAGATATCGCTAACCTTGAGCTGTGGAGTGAAGCAAAACAGGCGTATACCCAGTTGGTGTTTAATTTCCCCAATTTTGAAATCGCTGAGACCTTTTTTAATTCGGTATTTAGCGATATCCATG
>CBFHVP010000136.1:0-3570 GCA_965659315.1 uncultured Porticoccaceae bacterium
TTGGTGGCGCTGGGTACTGTGGCAGATGTGGTACCTCTGGATCAAGTGAATCGGATTTTAGTGCACCAGGGGTTAATCAGGATTCGTGCCGGTCAGTCAAGACCGGGTATTCAAGCGTTATTACGTATTGCCGGCAAAAATTCGCGTAGTTTGGTGGCGAGTGATTTGGGCTTTGCACTGGGCCCAAGACTTAATGCGGCTGGTCGTTTAGATGATATTAGTCTGGGTATTCAGTGCTTATTAAGTGATGATCCACAGCAGGCGTTGCGTGCGGCTCAAGCATTGGATGAGTTAAATCAGGATCGCAAGCATATTGAGGCTGATATGCAGCGAGAGGCACTGGGGATTGTTGAACAGTTATCGATAGATGGTGAGGATCTGCCGGTTGCCTTGTGTTTGTTTCAGTCGGACTGGCATCAAGGCGTCGTAGGATTACTCGCTTCTCGTATTAAAGAAAAATATCATCGCCCAGTAGCAGCGTTTGCCCGTGGTGATAATGGTCAATTGAAGGGGTCATTGCGCTCGGTTCCGGGGTTGCATATCCGCGATGTATTGGATGCCGTGGCAACACAAAACCCTGACTTGATCAGTAAATTTGGTGGCCATGCCATGGCCGCTGGATTAACCCTTGAACAATCGCAACTCGCTGAGTTTGAGCAGGCCTTTCAGTGGCAGGTTGCGCAGTGCTTAAGTGCCGATGATCTGCAGCTGAAGTTGATTACCGATGGCAGTTTATCAGCACAGCAATTAGCTATGCCCACTGCACAGTTATTGCGTGATGCCGGTCCTTGGGGGCAGCAGTTTCCGGAGCCCAGTTTTAACGGTAATTTCCTGATTGTGCAACAGCGTATTGTCGGGGAAAATCACCTAAAGTTGTCCCTTGCGCCACAAGACCAACCTGATCAGGTTATAGACGCAATCTGGTTTAATATTGACACTGCTGAATGGCCAAATCCTGCATTGACCGATGTAAGCTGTGTCTTCAAATTGGATATCAATGAATTTCGCGGCATGGAAAAAGTGCAGTTATTAATTCAGCATATGCAGCCACTGTCGAACTAAATAAATTAATAAAAAGAATCTGTTATGAGTTTTAAATCCGATCTGCGTGCAGACCTCATTCTACTGCTTACGGCTCTTATCTGGGGGTTGGCTTTTGTCTATCAGCGTTCGGGTATGGATCATATTGGTCCTATCACCTTTACCTTCGGTCGCTTCTTGATCGGTGCTCTGGCGATTTTGCCTCTGTGGTATGTGATGGAAAAACCGCGGCAGATATTCGCCTTCAATAAAGTCAATAGAAATGCTGCCCTATTGGGGTTGGTGCTTACCTCCGGGATGTTGTTGCAACAATGGGGTATGGTCTACACCACTGCAGGTCGTGCGGGGTTTTTAACTGGGGTCTACCTTATTTTTGTGCCGCTACTGGGGCTGTTGTTCCGCAACAAAACCGAGTGGCCGACCTGGGTGGGTATGTCTCTGGCGTTTGTGGGCCTTTATTTTATGGGGCAGATCGATAGTGATGAAATTTTTATCGGTGATATTTTAGTGCTTGCCAGTTCTGTGCTGTTTGCCCTGCATATTATCTTCACTGGCATGATTGCCAATGATACCTCGCCGTTTCGGTTAATTTTTATTCAATTTTGTGTAGCTACTGTGATTACCGGATTATTGGTGCCAATATTTGAGGCTTGGAATTGGCAGGGTATTTGGGATGCCATGGTGGCTTTATTGTATGTTGGCGTGCTGTCTTCTGCGGTAGGGTTCGGTCTACAGGTAGTGGGTCAACGTACGGCTCCGGCATCACATACGGCAATTATCTTAGCCTTTGAATCTGTTTTCGCCGCACTCTGCGGCTGGTGGCTACTGGATGAATATCTGACGCAGCCAGAGTTCATTGGCTGTGCACTGATTCTGGCCGGTGGCCTAGTATCGCAATTAAAACTGCTGATGAAACCATCAGCAGGACAGCCTATCCAGCACCCTCATGGGACTAACTGAAGGTGAGAATATGAATCGACGAACTTGGATGCAGCAGTTTGGGCTGGGTGGACTGGCAATAATGACACCATCCTCATTGTGGGCGCTAGAAAAAATTACCCTTACTGACAGCCAATGGAAGCAGCGCCTAACTGAGGCGCAATATTATATTTTGCGTGATGAGGGTACCGAGCCCGCCGGTTCTAGCCCACTTGATAAAGAATATAGAAAGGGTGAGTACCGCTGTGCAGGCTGTGATCTGCCTTTATTTACCTCGGAGATGAAATATGACAGTGGCACCGGATGGCCGTCATTTTTTCAACATATTGCCGGTCATGTGCAAACTAAGCGCGATTTTAAATTGATCTGGCCGCGCACAGAGTACCACTGTGCGCGCTGTGGTGGTCATCAGGGACATGTTTTTGACGATGGCCCTAAGCCGACTGGGCAACGCTGGTGCAACAATGGATTGGCGTTGGTTTTTATCGCTGATACCTAGTATTTATTACTTGCCTGACTCCATCAGCGGCTGTAAATACTCTTTGATAACCTGCTTAATAATGGGCTGTGCCTTGGCTGTGGGGTGAAGTCCATCCTGTTGTATCATGCCTTCAGTGATGGATAACTCCTCGAGTTGAAAAGGAATCAATAGCACTTTCTCCTGTGCCGATAACTGGGGATAGACAGCGGCGAAAGCATCGGAATAACGGCGACCATAATTGGGTGGCAGGCGCATACCAAACAGAATTGGTTCGGCACCAGCATCGCGACACAGTTTAATCATTGCAAGTAAATTATTTTTCATCAGGCTGAGTGGTTGGCCACGCAGACCATCGTTGCCGCCCAATTCTAGTAAGACGTAGTCGGGAGAGAATTTTTCCAATAGCAGAGGCAGGCGGTTAAGGCCACCACCGGTGGTGTCACCGCTAATACTGCCATTGATTATGTGATGGCGATCCTTCCAGTCTTGACCTAGCAGGTCTACCCAACCGCTACCCTGATTGATACCGTAGCCGGCACTTAGGCTATCTCCCAAGACTAGTAGTGTTGATCCATAAGTATTGGCGCCCAGTAGAATAAACAGGCAACATAGACGCCTGAGCGCTAGGGTCAGAGAGACAGTCCGCATAAATAATCTCGATAAACTAATCAATAAGTGATAGCTGCAGTGTATGCAATTTTGCTAGCAATGGAAATTTGAAATGATTGAAGTCAGTAATGTGAGTAAGCAGGTTGACACTGCAGAGGGTACGTTAAAAATTTTAGATAAGATCAGCCTGTCTCTGGCCAGTGGTGAAAGTCTTGCTATTGTCGGGCCATCTGGCAGTGGCAAGTCTACCTTGCTGGGTATTTTAGCGGGGCTTGATCTACCTAGTTCGGGTACGGTCAATCTTAATGGTGAAGATATTACCGCCATGGACGAAGAGGGGCGCGCCGCGGTGCGTGCGCAACATGTCGGTTTTGTATTTCAATCCTTTCATTTACTGCCAGGTTTAACCGCGCTGGAGAATGTGGCCTTGCCATTGGAGCTGCAAGGGGATGATCAAGCATTAAAAACTGCGGAGTACTATTTACAACGTGTCGGTTTGG
>CBFHVP010000137.1:0-3449 GCA_965659315.1 uncultured Porticoccaceae bacterium
CGAAGACACGTTGGTTGCTTGTTTTCGCTGTATGACCGCGGTAAATATTGGTATCAATTTTTTCTAGGGACAAAATATCTAATAGTTGTCGGAGCGCTTTACTCATGGTGGTAGTCAGTAGTGTCCATCGTATAAATTAATTTTAACCGGTCTATTGCTGTAATGTTTATAACTAAACCGATAAACGCTGCAGTGAGTGAGGCTGTCGCTACATTGGCGATCATTGTACTGCAATGTATGCTGGGGGGTATAAATCAAACGAATACCGTAATTCGGCCGCTCAATACTTGAAAGACACAATAACATACTGTAAGTTCAATTATCTATTTTTGTTGAGCTAGATGACATCCCATCTAACTTTTCTGCGATAGGCAAATACTTTAATCGTTGACGGTAATTCAAGTATCAGGAGTGTAATGTGAGTGATCTACAAGCGTTTCGGCAACAAACCCGAGATTGGCTGGAAAACAACTGCCCATTGTCAATGCGTCAACCGGCGAGAGCGGGAGATGATATGTGTTGGGGCGGGCGCAACTTTAAATTTTCTAGCGAAGATCAAAAGCTATGGATGCAGCGTATGGGAGCTAAAGGCTGGACTGCTCCAGATTGGCCGACTGAATATGGCGGTGGTGGCTTGGATCGCGCCCAACATAAAATTTTGAAAGAGGAGCTGGCACGTATTAATGCGCGTTCTCCACTCGATAGTTTCGGTATTTGGATGATTGGTCCGGCGATTCTGAAGTTTGGTTCTGAGGCGTTAAAACAGCAACATCTACCACCCATTATTCGCGGCGAGATTCGTTGGTGTCAGGGCTACTCAGAACCTGGCGCGGGGTCAGATTTAGCTGGTTTACAGTCAAAGGCCGAGGATAGAGGAGACCATTTTATTGCTAACGGTCAAAAGGTCTGGACTTCCTATGGCGATAAGGCCGATTGGATGTTTTGTCTGTTGCGTACTGATCCAGATGCCAAGAAGCAGATGGGTATCAGCCTAGTACTCTTTGATATGGAAACTAAGGGGGTAACCGCCAAGCCGATTAAGTTAATATCCGGTAGCTCTCCGTTTTGCGAAACCTTCCTAGATGATGTTCGTGTTGAAAAAGATCAAGTTGTCGGCGAGGTCAATCAGGGTTGGACCATTGCCAAGTATCTATTAACTCATGAGCGTGAAATGATTGGCGGCATGGGTATGGCTGACACTGGTGGTAAGACATTAAGTCAACTGGCGATAAAGGCCGTGGGTGTTGATAATGGGCGAATGCACAATCCTCTGTTGCGGGGGGAAGTTGCCAAGTGGGAAATTGATGGTGCCTGTTTTGCTTTAACTGCTGAACGCGTGACCGATGAGGTTAAATCAGGCCATGGTGTTGGTGCCACTTCAGCGATGTTGAAATATTACGGTACTGAACTAAACAAACGGCGCTTTGAAACCCTACTAAAAATCAATGGCAGTGATGCCATGGTTTGGGAGGGCGAGGCTTCCGCAGAGGGTTGGTTACCGCGTACCTGGTTGCGCACCAAAGGAAACTCAATCGAGGGTGGCACCTCAGAAGTTCAACTCAATGTGATTGCGAAAAATATCCTTGGCTTGGGTTAATCAATTTATAGGGAAAGAATAATGGCATTAGTGTTAAATGAAGAGCAGCAAATGCTCAAAGAGTCAGCGCAGGGTTTTCTGGCTGAGCATGGCTCCCTTGCTGAATTGCGCAAACATCGCGATGCGGGTAGTGAAACAGGCTATGCAGACAATCTCTGGAGACAGATGGTGGAGATGGGTTGGGCGGCCATTTTAGTGCCAGAGGCCTACGGTGGGCTCGATTTTGGTCACGTGGGAATGGGACAGATTATTGAACAAAGTGGTCGCACACTGAGCGCCTCGCCGCTATTTGCTACTGCGGTGTTAGGTGTTAGTGTAATAAATAGTGCCGCAAGTGAAGCGCAAAAGACCGAGCTTTTAAGTGCAATAGCCGCAGGCGAAATAACCACCGCATTGGCCGTCGATGAGAAAGCCCACCATGCACCAACACAGGTTAGTCTGGTCGCGACTAAGAAGAGCTCGAATTATAGTCTCAATGGCGCCAAGTGTTTTGTTGTCGATGGCAGTACGGCAGACAAACTTATTGTCGCGGCACGCACCTCTGGCACTGCGGGTGATGAAGAGGGTATCAGTCTATTTATTGTTGATCGCAGTGCGGCAGGTGTTGAGGTCGAGCGAGTCGCAATGACTGATGGTCGTAACTACGCCAATATCCGCTTTAGCGATGTTGAGGTTGCGCAGGACGGTTTATTAGGTGAGGAGGGTAAAGGTTACGCCGCACTTACCGCGACACTGGATATTGGTAATATCTATCTCTCCGCTGAATTACTCGGTATTGCTCAGGAAAGTTTTGATCGCACGTTACAGTATCTAAAAGAGCGCAAGCAGTTCGGTGTGTTAATTGGCTCATTCCAGGCGCTTCAGCATCGTACCGCTGACTGGTGGAGTGAAATCGAACTGTGCAAGTCGGTGGTATTAAAGGCCCTGCAATCTTTGGATGATAGCGATAAAAAAGTGCCGGCCTTGGCTAGTATCGCCAAAGCTAAACTTAGCGAGATCGCTGAGTTATCGACTAATGAGGCGATTCAGATGCACGGCGGTATCGGTATGACTGACGAGTATGATATTGGCTTCTTTATTAAGCGCGCGCGTCCGGCGCAGACCCTATTTGGTGATAATAGTTACCATACCGATCGCTTTGCATTGCTTAGCGGGTACTAAGTTGTATTTATAATTCAAGGCTCGCTAGAGATGGCGAGCCATTTTTATCACAGCGCTATTTTCATAAATGACAGTGGTTGGCGCTATAAATTATTAAATAATACTGGGAGAGAACAATATGGATTTGGGTGTAAGCGATAAATTGAAACCGATCTTAGAGGAGGTAAAACAGTTTATTGATAACGAGATTCTCCCTCTAGAAAAAGACTATCACGCTGAGATTTCAAAAGGTGACCGCTGGACTTATACCGATCGTCAGACTGAAATCTTGGAGGGTCTTAAAGCCAAGGCTAAAGCGAAAAACTTATGGAATTTCTTTCTTACGCATTATGAAGGCGGCCATGGTTTAAATACCGTTGAGTACGCCTATATTGCTCAAGAGACTGGGCGTTCGCATCTGGCACCTGAGGTGTTTAACTGCTCGGCACCGGATACCGGTAATATGGAAGTGCTGGCGCGCTTCTGCACAGAGGAGCAAAAAGAGACCTGGTTGAAGCCATTATTGGCGGGTGAGATTCGCTCTGCTTACGCTATGACTGAGCCTGATGTCGCCTCATCTGATGCCACCAATATTGCCATGTCCTGTGTTGCCGATGGCGATGAGTGGGTATTAAATGGTGAAAAAATCTGGATCTCGGGTGCCGGCGATCCGCGCTGCAAAATTATGATTGTGATGGTCAATACTAATCCC
>CBFHVP010000138.1:0-3446 GCA_965659315.1 uncultured Porticoccaceae bacterium
TGTGATTTTTACCCAATCAAGGGATAAACTGGATAGTGCAAAAATTTCGCGTGAAGAGCGCAAATCTTGGGTGCATTATCCCTGACAGAGATTGCGCCTAATATAAAGGTAATCATTTGCTGGGCCCCGAGCAGTTAAATTTTGTCTCCAAACCCACTCCAATCTTTTTGGAGGGTTTGGTTGCGATTCGGGTTTCTGAACAATTGGCCAGAGACCTTGGCTTAAGAGACAATCAAGTGATTCGCGGTGTTATCGAGAATCGTGGCGACTTACTCAAATTAATCCTGAATAATCGCGAGATTGATTGGGCCGGTAGCAAGCGCTTTAAGCCCGGTGATCGCATTGATTTTCGCGTTGAAAGTTCGGTCTATGGGCAGTCATTAAAACCCATTTCCAATGCGCCATTGCCCGCGACTGAGCCGACGTCGGCGCCTTCCGCAAGACTGCTGAGCTTACTTTACCGCCCCGCAGAACCCCAAGCCGTATCAGAGCTGCTCAGACCTGCCACCCTGAGTGCGCTGCTAACACAGCTGGGTGCCGGCGATCACAATCAAAGGCTTAATCATTTAATTCAGAGCATGGCTCGTTTGACACCTGAGATGATCAAAGCGGCATTGGTCCAATCGGGTTTATTTGGTGAGTTCTTACTTGGCACGCAAAATCATTCTGGTCCAGATTTAAAACAATGGTTACGCAGCCTTTTACGCGTTGCGGCGCAATCTCAGAGTCAGCTTAGAGTCGATCTTGAGCGCGCTATCGATCACTTAGAAAGTCGTCAATTGGAGAGCTTGCAGGCACAACAAAATCGGGAGCTAAGCTATAGCTTTACCTTGCCATTTGTCGATGCCAACCCAGTGGAAGTGCAGTTTGAGCGCGGCCCATACGATGCCGAACAAGGCGAGGCGGACTGGGTTATTAATTTGCATACCGACAGTGCCGAACTGGGCGAACTGTGGCTAAAAACAACGCTGCGATCGGACAATAGTCTTGAAATGATCATGTGGGCTGAGCGTTCGCAAGTGGCACATGTCGCTCGCGAAGCAACGACAGAGCTAGAGTATGAACTGCAGAGTTTCGGCCTGCGGTTGCATAAAATTACCGTGTTAAATGCCTCGCGACCCAGTCTTGATGCAGAGCTTAGTGGTCCAGGTCATGTTGTGGATGTACGCACATGAGTTATAAGCCGAATAAAAAGGCCGTGGCATTGGAATACGGTAAAAATCCAGCGCCTTTGGTTACCGCTAAGGGTGAAGATGGACTGGCGGAAGCCATTATTGCGGAGGCACAGAAGCAGGGGGTGCATATTGCTGAAGATGCGCAATTGGTCGGGTTACTTAGTCAATTACAGATCAACGAAGAAATACCGGAGAATCTGTATGTCGCCGTTGCGGTTATCTTGTCTTGGGTTTACTGGCTCAAAGGAATGGAGCCCGGTGACGGCTAATTGACAGGCAGTGCTACCCTAGGCGTCACCCATAGTTTGACGGCTGCGATTAGAACGCAGTTTGCCTAAACGATCATAGACCTCTACTGAACTCTGCGGGTCGGGGGATTGGATAGTCTGTATAGCGCCTCGAATAGCGTCTAGTTTGCGCGTGATCAGCACTTCATTGCGACGGTGCAGATCTTTGCAGGCTGCGATTAATTCCATTACGTTGTCCCACAATTCCAATGTCTTGCTGGCTGTCTGCGGGTCTTCGTTAAGGTGTTTGACGCGCTCGAACAAGTCCTGATCGCCGAGGAAGGTCAAAATATCGATTTTTTGCTGTTGTAGTGCGTCGAAGTTGCTGAGGTCTTGTTGTTTTAGCGCTTCAAACTCAGACTCAAGCACGGTCTTGAGAGCTTGGGCTTTGTGTAGCACCTGTGAGAAGTATTCTTTTTCTAAGTTATCCATAGATCTAGGGTACGTTTTATCGGGGCAAGAAGATAGCGCGGAATTGTTGTCCGCGCTGGCACAACGTCACACTCCGCCTAGTTATTTTCCGCCTATCATTTTCTCCAGAGAAACGAAGCTCTCAGCAATGCGTTTTGCATCCAGAGGATAGTTGCCTTCTTCAATCGCCTGCTTGATGCGGGCTACTTTCTCGCTATCGAAAGCGGCGTCAGCCAAGGCCATCTCTGCAGCTTCGCTGAGCACAACCTCGTCCTGCTGTGGTTTGGGCGCAACCTTGCCGGCTTCTGCGGCGTCAGCTTTCTTGTTTTTGACTTGATCAGCATTGGGGTTCATCTGCACCGATGCTCTACCAAGTTGTGAAATAGGGTCTGTCATATGCTTTTCCTCAGGCGTTTTGCCTAAATACTTCTCTGTCTTCTCAAACTATCGACAGCATTAAGAATTTCTAAAGGGCGAAATTCAATTATTTTGCAATTAATTATACCCTGCTCTACAAACCTTACAAACCGCGGGCTTGACCGGGCCCAGTAACCAAGCCACGGACTGTTTCTCCGGATTCTGGGTTCAGTAACGCGATTTGTTGGTCAATTTTACCACTTTCCAGTGCCGTCATGGTAACACTAATAGATAGCCAGCCAGACCCAACGGTTAAGGTGACATTATCGCCTTTGTTAATAAGGGCCGCAGGCCTGAGGTCGGACAGGCGTAGCAACTGTCCTGACCTAATCGCGCGAATAGCCTCCATTTGCACAATATCTTGACTAGATAACAGCGCGTCCTTTGGCAGGTTGCCATAAAACGCCTGTAACTGCGTATTGTCAGCGGTTAACTTTTGCCCGCGACTAAGATTCGCTGTGGTCATTATTACGCGATTTTTCACTTTAAAGTCTCTGCGCGACAAGCGGTCTCCGACATTTAGATCTCGTGCTGCAACGGCTTGCGTCAGCAAGCGCCGAGGGAAACGTTGGTCGAGAGCGGTAGACGAGAGACCAACGGCAACCGCGCTGACATCGCTACTGCGAATGCGTTCGCCAGCGAGTACGGCCCGATTAAGGTGAAAAACCTCGGTACTCTTAATTAAATGCCGTTTGGCAACGGCATCGCCGGCTTTGACCGCCGTGGTTAAATTGTAGCTATCGGCGCCAGTCGCCAAATTTTCCAGCCCTTGCATTAACCCCTTGTTAGCACCTTTGATGGTTGTTTGTACAATATCTTCTGCGCGCAGAGGCTCTTGCGCTTGCATATCTCGGCGGTAGACAAACCCTTCAACCTGGGTTTGCATTTTGACCTGAATAAACAGGCGCCAGTCATTATCGGGACATTCCACAAGTAGGGTTTTTTGGCTACTGGCAAAGGGAAAGCTAAAGCGATAAGGGTTATCACAGTTAGGTACTTTCAGGCGTCGATCTAGAGCAACAATGTTCACTTGCTCGGCGGCAATCTGTTGCTGTTCTGCGACCCAACTTTGCGCGCGTTCAATCAATAGCTGTTTGTTGAGATCGAGTTGCGCATTGCTTTGCATAGTCGCTTGCGCCACCAATTGATGGCTGAA
>CBFHVP010000139.1:0-3418 GCA_965659315.1 uncultured Porticoccaceae bacterium
TAAGAATATCTGCCGCCATGACTACCAGACCTTTACGTGCCTGAACAGCCTTAATCACCTCAGAGTAATCGCGCACCTCACCGCTAGCACCTGGGTACTGCAATAGCGCGCCAAAAGCCTCGCCAGTAAAATCGTCCGGATTGCCAACTTCAACCTCTATTCCCATTGGCTGGGCACGAGTTTTAATCACCTCGATGGTTTGCGGCAAGCAATCGATATCAACCAAAAACTTTGTCGATTTTGATTTCGACATACGCTGACAAAGTGCCATAGCCTCAGCCGCGGCGGTACCCTCATCAAGCATCGAGGCATTGGACATCTCCATACCAGTAAGGTCGGTGATCATAGTTTGGAAGTTAATTAATGCTTCCAGTCGCCCCTGAGAAATTTCTGGCTGATAAGGCGTATACGCGGTGTACCAAGCAGGGTTCTCCAGAATATTGCGCTGAATCACATTGGGGGTAATAGTGCCGTAATAGCCCTGCCCAATAAACGACTTAAACAATTGATTTTGACTGGCAATATCACGCAACTCTGCAAGGGCCTGAGCCTCGCTACAACCATCAACAATATCCAGCGGCTGTGCCATCGCAATCGCTTCAGGAACCACCTGCGTAGTGAGCTCAGACAGGTTAGTGCAACCCAGACTGGCTAGCATTGCCTGTTGCTGTTGTTGATCGGGACCGATATGGCGGGCGACAAATTCAGATGGATTTTGTAGGTCTGCAAGACTACGTTTCTTTTGTAACATTAACCGAGCTCCAATCATTTAAACAGATTAACCACGAAAATAGCGTTGCTCTACCAGCGGTAGTTTTGCCACGGTAATCGGTCGCGCTTTACCGCGTACCATGGCCTGTAATTGTGTACCGACAGCCGATAATTCAGTGGGCACATAACCCATAGCAATTGGTGCCTGCACGGAGGGGCCAAAGCCACCGCTAGTAATGTGACCGATAACCGCGCCCTGCTGATCAACAATATCCGCGCCCTCGCGCACCGGCGCACGACCATCAACTAAAAAGCCAACGCGCTTTTTAGCAACACCATTAGCCAATTGATCGAGAATAGTATCGGCACCAATAAAGCCGCCGGCCTTGCTGCCGCTGCTACGGCGCGACGGGCTGATGCTCCAGGCAATACTGGCTTCTACGGGTGAGGTCTGTGCGTCCATATCATGACCATAGAGACATAACCCTGCCTCCAATCGCAGTGAATCTCTGGCGCCTAGTCCAATCCACGACACAAAGGGAAAGGCCAGCAAAAGATCAGCAACAGCAGTGGCATCAGCTGCAGATACCGAGATTTCAAAACCATCTTCACCGGTGTAACCAGAACGCGTGATATAACAAGCCATACCATTGAGGGAGGCATGACACCCCTGCATAAAGGTCAGATTGTTCACCTCGGGAGCCAGTGCGGCGATAACTTCTTTGGCGCGCAAACCCTGGAGAGCTAGTAGTTGACGATCCTCCAGCGCATTGACCTCAAGATCGACCAAGTGATGACGCAGATGAGCTAAATCCTGCGCCTTGCAGGCGGCATTGACCACCAGAAAAAAACTATCCTGCGCCCAGCGCGTGATAATAAGATCATCTGCAATACCGCCAGACTCGGTGGTAAAGGTGGCATAGGTTTGTTGATTGACGGCCAAGGCCTCTAGATCAACGGGAACCAAGCGCTCCAAAGCCTGCGCGGCGCCCTGCCCTTGCACTACCACCTGCCCCATATGAGAGACATCGAACAGACCGGCATTATCTCTACAGTGCAGATGCTCTCGCATAATGCCGTCGCGGTATTGCACGGGCATCAGATAACCAGCAAACGGCACCATTTTACCGCCGGCGGCCAGATGGTAGTCATAAAAACGGGTTTGTTTAAGATCGCATTTGTCAGGCATAGCAACAGACTTAATAGTAAGGGTTATCGGCTATGAAAAAGGAATAATAGAGCCTTATTTATAATTTGTTAAATTAATAGATATAATGCTAGCATTTACAATTTAAATGCATTAGAAAACCATGAAAAATCTGCCTATGGATCTGCTACGGGCCTTTGTTTCTGTCGCCCAACTTAACAGCATCACCAAAGCCGGTGATATGCTCGGCCGTTCTCAACCTGCGGTAAGTCTGCAAATAAAGCGTCTGGAAGAATTGCTCGATGAAACATTGCTGGTTCGCAATGGTAAAAGTTTAGAGCTGTCCGAGGCAGGTGAGCAGTTTTACAGCCATGCCAATCAAATACTGTCGCTCAATGATCTCGCTCTCAGTCAATTTTCCAAAAACAGCATCAGCGGTAAAGTGCGCTTGGGAATCCCCAGCGAATTTGCCACTATCCTGTTACCAAAGATTGTCAGTCGCTTCGCTAAAGCCTACCCCAATGTCACACTCGAGGTTAACTGCGAACTAAGTAAAATGTTGCTATCTAAAGCCGGCAAAGCCAGCCATGATCTTATTCTGGCACTACAGAATAATCCGCGTGACAGTAGTAATGAATTGGTTAAAATGGATGAATTAGTCTGGGTTACCAGCACTGATCACAATGCCCATAAAGCGCCGATTGTGCCATTAATTGCCGCCGCTCAGGGTTGTATCTATCGACACCGAGCGATTGCAGCGCTGGACGATATTAGTCAACCATGGCAAATTGTTTATACCATTCCTGATCTAACCGGCATCCAATACGCTATCCAAGAAGGCTTAGGGGTGACCGTATTGGCCAGAAGCACCGTGCCAGAGAATCTTAGAATCTTGCCAACATCAGCACGCTTTCCCGATCTTGGTAGTGTCGGTATCAGTTTGATCACAGCAGGTAAGACTAAAAAGAATGAGGCCGTGCATCGACTGGCAGACTTCCTTAAAACCAGCCTAGCCTAGACTTGCCTGAAAAGCCTACTGTCGCACCTGACGGTAACGAGGCGGGACAGTCTGGCTGGTACTGCGAAATGGATTGATATCGAGGCCACCGCGACGCATATAGCGAGCATAGACAGTTAATTCAGCGCAATGGCAGCGCAATAAAATATCAGTAAAAAACTTCTCCACACATTGCTCATGAAAATCTTGATGCTGGCGAAACGATACAATGTACTGCAGCAACCCAGCTCTATCTATCTGTGGCCCTGTATAACTAATGTAAATCGATGCCCAATCAGGTTGATCTGTTACTGGACAATTGGTTTTTAATAAATGCGAATACAGCGTCTCCGTAACAACATGATCAGTGTTGGCGCTGAGTAAATCTGCATCTGGTTGGTAGGCCTCTATAGTCACCTGCTGATGATCCAAACAGCTTCCCTTAGGTTCGGCAATGGGGTTTAAACCATTATATTCCTCAATATCATACAGAATCACATCCACCTCGGACCCTGTGGCGCCGGATAGATCTGCGCTCAATACATCAATCACTTGCTGTCTAG
>CBFHVP010000140.1:0-3411 GCA_965659315.1 uncultured Porticoccaceae bacterium
CAGACTGAGTCCGCAGCCACTGCGCTGGCGAGTAGGTCTAGGATTTTTGTTAACGGATGAATTATTCGCCCTATCCAGTCATCGGCGGGCTTATCAGACCAGATTTAGGCTTTACTATGCGCTGGGTGCGGGGGCAAGTTTTTATTTAGCGTGGAATCTTTGGACATTTGTTGGCATCGTCGCGGGGTCCTCTCTACCCGACTTAACGACGCTGGGATTAGACTTTGCCATTGCCGCCACTTTTATTGCCCTCGTGGTGCCAGAGATCAAGTCTATCCCTAGTCTGATTGCTGTTGCAGTCGCCGCTGTTGCAGGTGTTGTATTTAGTCTATGGCAGATTGAGTTGGGCTTGGTATTTGCCGCATTAATGGCCATGCTGGCAGGCTATGGTAGTGCCAAACTATTGCGGGTGTATCCATGACGCTGATGACTATTTTACTACTGGCTTGCATTACCTTTACTACGCGCTATCTATTCCTTGAAGGTCGCTTACCCATTCGTCTCGGTCCAAATGTCAGGCATCTACTTAGCTACAGTGGCCCAGCGGTATTAACGGCGATCGCTGCACCGATCTTAATAGTGCATAAGCAACAGCTAGATTTGGCGTCTGATAATGCCTATTTATGGGGCGCGTTAATGGCCATTGTGGTGGCGCATAAAACGGGCTCTGTGTACTGGACTATTGGCTTGGGTATGCTCATATTTATGGTGGTTGGCCTGTAAACGGTAGTTTTTACTGGGTACTCGTAGGTCACCGAATGCAGCCGCCTTGTCGCAAAATCGACTGACCTACTGAAGCAATCTTGCTACCATTTTCTGCTGATATAATTCGCTAAAAATACAATAGAGATATTCACTATGATCCCAAGAACACTATATGACTCGGACCATGATATGTTCCGCGATAGCTTGCGAAAATTTCTCGAAGCGGAGGCCATGCCTCATCATGAGCAGTGGGAAAAAGATGGCATGGTGAGTGATGAGATTTGGCTTAAAGCGGGTGAGCAAGGGTTTCTTTGCCCCATGGTGCCTGAGGAGTACGGCGGTGTTGGCACCGACTTTCTGTACAACTGCATCGTTAATGAAGAGATAGGCCGTTCTGGCTGTACTGGGCTAGGCTGGACATTACACAATGATATTTCTGTGCCCTATATCGTCCGCTACGGCAATGAACAGCAGAAGCAGAAATATTTACCCCGTTGCATTACCGGCGAACTCATTACCGCAATTGCCATGACCGAGCCCGGTGCAGGGTCCGATTTGCAGGGCACCAAAACTACCGCAGTGTTGGACGGAGATCATTATATTCTCAACGGTTCAAAAACGTTTATTACCAACGGCCAAAAAGCGGGATTGGTGATTGTTGTCGCCAAAACCGATAGTAGTGCAGGTTCTAAAGGGATCAGCCTGTTTTTGGTAGAGTCGGATCTACCGGGTTTTAGTAAAGGTAAAAACCTGCATAAGTTGGGTTTAAAAGCTCAGGATACATCCGAGTTATTTTTTCAAGACGTGCGCGTGCCAAAAGAAAATTTGCTTGGTGAGGAAGGGCGTGGCTTTATCTATCTGATGCAAGATTTACCTCAGGAGCGGCTCTCTATTGCGGTAGGAGCTGTAGCCAATGCGCAAGCAGTATTGGAGGCCACCATCGACTATACCAAAGAACGCAAAGCCTTCGGCACCACGGTGGCCTCTTTTCAGAATACGCAATTTAAATTGGCGGAACTGGCCACCGAAGTATCGGCGGCAGAGGTGTTTCTTGACCGTTGTACCGAGCTATTGCTGGAAGATAAGTTAGATACTGTTACCGCATCGAAACTTAAATTACTGACCACCGATCTGCAATGTAAAGTTGCCGACGAGTGCCTGCAATTGCATGGCGGTTGGGGCTATATGTGGGAATACCCAGTTTGTCGCGCCTTTGCTGACTCCAGAGTGCAGCGTATCTATGGCGGCAGTAATGAGATTATGAAGCTGATTATCTCGCGGGATTTAATGAGCTAAATAAATGTCTGCTTCGAAAGTATAAAAAACGCCCCAAACAAGGGGCGTTTTTTATTGCGCTAATGATCCGTCAGTCTTTGTAAGAGGGATCAATTTTCTCAATCAAACGAGTAAGCGCACTAAATTCCAGTTCGCCCGCTGGACCACCCATAGCTTGCATAGCCATTAATTGTTCCGACTTGGCTAAGATATCATCGCTTACGGGAATGCTTGGTCGCCCAGTAGAATCAGTTACCACCTGAACTTCACAAGCTCGCTCCATGCCCCATAGATTTAAGAAGGCTTCTGGAATGGTGCGACCACAGGCCAATAAACCATGATTGCGCAGAATCATTAGACTCTTATCGCCCATATTGGCAATCAGTCTTGGTTTTTCGTCATCCATCACTGTAATACCCTCAAAGTCATGGTAGGCGATACGATTATGTAACAGCGCTGAGTAAAAATTATCATGGCGCAAACCCTCTTGCGTGCAGGCCACCGCCATACCCGCATTGGTGTGGGTATGAGCAATACAATGCACATCTGGACGCGCGGCATGAATAGCCGTATGAATCACAATACCTGCCGGATTAACGGCATAGTCAGTCGGTTCGACAATATTGCCGTCGATATCGACCTTGACCAGATTAGATGCTTTGACTTCGCTGTAGTGCAGGCCATAGGGGTTGATTAAAAAATGCTCTTGGTCGCCTGGTACCTTGGCGGTAATGTGATTAAAAATCATTTCACTCCAACCGATATAGTCGAAGATTCTGTAGCAGGCTGCTAGCTGGACCCTGAGTTGTTGTTCTGTAAGTGCCATGAGTTCGCCCTCTTTACGGTATTTTTATGCGGTTATTAGCGTGCCATTGGCATTATTTTCTGCCGAGCTTCGCACCATCTCTCTGAGATTATTCATCTGATCTATACAGATGTCATCGGCTAATGGTGACTGCGCGGTGCTCGCAGTCAGTTATGCTGTTATAACCGCTATCGTGGCCATTGTAGCCACTAGCGATTAACTAGCGCTGATAAGCGCCTCAGCGGCGGCCCAGCCCGACTGCACGGCACCTTCAAAACGCGGACCTGCAAAGGCATCACCTGCCACAGCCAGTGGTGGTAGGTTGGTCGTCTCGCTCAATAATAAACAGGGTGCATGGTCAACAATGCTGGGTTTACTGTAGCGCCAACCATGCACCTGGTACTCGGTTACCTTAGCGTTGCCCAAATAGGCACTTGCGGCATCAATAAGCTGTTGACCGATCGCCATACGATCGTCATCCAAGTGTTTGGCACTAAAGTCACCACTGGCATGCAGTGTGACCGCAGGTATTTTCGATAAGCCTTTTTGTTGATTATCGCTAAGCCAGGCTATGGGACCCTGCTCTATCGCGATCGCCCCAGGCGGTTCAATTGCGGTCGGGCTAT
>CBFHVP010000141.1:0-3393 GCA_965659315.1 uncultured Porticoccaceae bacterium
TAATTTCGATATCTTCTACTTCGGTGAGTTGATGCAATTCGACACCGCGTTCGCAGGCGCCTTTGGCATAGCCCCAAGCAACAGCATCATGACGAGCGGTGGCACCGTCGGCATGCCAGAGTCCGGCCATAATGGGAAAGCGCACATCCTCAGACATATTGAGATTGGGCACCATATCGGCAATGGTTTGTCGATCGATAAGCTCTGAACGAACGCCGAGATGTTGATTGACTTCAGCACGCCAGCGAAAGCTACGAATGGCGGCATCGCTGTGCGCCAATGTTAACTGACCGCGATTTTCCATCATCACGTTGTAGTTAAATTCATTGCTGAGGTTGTTGTACAGCTTGACCGATTCGCGATAAAAATTAACCCCGGCTTCGGTCAGATAATTAGAGCGAATGACCGCAGTATTGCGAGCCGTATTACCGCCGCCCAGATAGCTTTTTTCCAGTACGGCAATATTGCTAATACCATGATATTTAGCCAGGTTGTAAGCGATGGCGGTGCCGTGACCACCGGCACCAATAATGACCACATCATAATGTTTGTTGAGTTTTGTGGCGGGGGTGAAATGATGTTTGGCCGGATACTCGCTACTGAGTCCATATTTTAATAGCCCAAAAGGCATATAGCTCCCCCCTGAATGACATTTTAGCTGCCTAAGAACACCACAGTTTTATTGCCGTCCAAAAACACGCGGCGTTCGATATGGTATTTGACTGCTTTTGCTAGAGCCATGCATTCATTATCACGGCCCACTCTTACTAGATGATTGGGGCCGTAGTTATGATCAACACGGGTCAAAATTTGTTCAATAATCGGACCTTCATCAAGATCTGAGGTGACATAGTGCGCGGTGGCACCGATCACTTTTACACCGCGATCATAGGCCTGATGATAGGGCTTAGCGCCCTTAAAGCCAGGCAAAAATGAATGGTGGATATTGATGCAACGGCCCGACAATTGCTCGCTTAGTTGATTGGATAAAATTTGCATGTAACGCGCCAATACCACTAATTCGGTGCCGGTCTCGTCGATGATTTCCAGTAGTCGTTGTTCCTGCTGTGTTTTGCTGTCTTTGCTGACGGGCAGGTGAATAAAACGAATACCCTCACGCTCCACCATAGGGCGCAAATCCTGATGGTTGGATACTACCGCGGTGACCTCCATATTAAACTCACCTTTGCGGCGGCGATATAATAGATCGTCAAGGCAGTGATCGTATTTGGATACCATCAGAATGGTTTTTACCGCCACCGATGGATCATGAAACTGCCAGTCCATAGCAAATTGTGTAGACACTTCAGCAAAAGCGTCTTTCATAATTTCAATAGAGGGTGATTTATCTTGACGACGAAAAACCGCGCGCATAAAGAATTTATCGGTCGACTCATCGTCAAATTGTTCAAGGGCACATATATAGCAGTCTCTATCGGCCAAAAAGCTGGTTACGGCAGCGACTACACCGCTACCCGCGCGACAGGTACCGGTGAAAATATAGTTGTTGGCCTCTTGGGGCATGGTGGTCATATCAATTGCCTGATGTTATTGAAAAAGTGCGATTATAGGCCAAGCCTGATAGTTTGGCTCGGCCTTCACCCTTTTTTCACAAGCCTATGATCATAGACGTTTTCACTGGGGTCAATCATTCAATCGCGTTCTTAGCCAGACTACTGATAAGGTGTAAATCTGCTAATTATTTATGCGCCCAGCGCATACCGGCCGAATAGCGATCGGCAAAGCCTGGCCAAGGCTTGGTCGAAACACCATCGGCAGGTACCTGATTAGAATCTCCATGCAGTTTGAGGTAGCCACAGGCTTGCTCGAGTTGTTTGATATGGCAGTTCATCATAGCCAGTGCAAAGTGCTTATTGTTGTGGTTTAGCTTTTGTGTATCCCAGGCTGACTCATAGTAATGACCGAGATCTTCTTGGTGCTGATAAGCAATTTTGGGTGCCGGATGGGGTGCTACATTATGACGCGCGCTTAGGTAGGTGAGGAGATAAGTGTGGTCACCACCGGTGTGCTGAAACATATCTTCGATAGCCGGATAGATCGATACATCATCAAACTCCCCAGCAACATACATCAAGGGTACAGTTATCTCTGCTAGCGCGTCTTTATCGAACAAACCAAATTGATTGCCCCAAGGAGCGAAGGCCATGACTGCACGCCATTTGCTATCCACCACAATATCGGTGTGTTGACCGCCAGCACAGCTATTAAGTAGGGTTTTTAGGGTGGCCAGTTGGCTGGGATCAGAGATACCTCTGTCCCGAGCAATACCCGCCTCGGTAAAACTGTAACAACCACCAATAGTATTAACCGCTCCGTAGGCACCCATACTGTAACCGATGAGACCCGCTCGTTCAGTGTCGATATGCTTTTGTACAAAACTCTTTGCAGAGGTTAAATAATCAAGCGTGAACTGTTGATCGCGTGAGCGGTGGTAAAGGGTACTTGATGCACCACCGCGCGGGTTATTGGCTACATCGACGTCAGCATTAGTGGAGTCGGTATGGTCGATGGCAGCGACAATATAGCCATGGGATGCCAGATGTTCGGCGAGATAAAACATCAGGGTTCTGTAGCCGGTGTGACCATGGGATATTACCACTAGAGGCCACTTCTCTTCGCTTGCCATTATTTCAGCATCGCGGTAGGCATTGGCTCGCAGTGAAAATGGCCGTCCTAAGCGCGTTTCATTGTCGTATTGTGTTGGCGACATTGATGCAATATTGCGCGCTGGATACCAAATTTCTAGGAGCAAGGGACGATCTGCAATTTGCCGCGTTGCAATATTAAGTTGATCGGGATTAACGATTTCTATGGTGCGAACGCCAACAGACATGGGGCCCTCAACGGCCAGTGCGGGTAGCATATTACTATGAGTCTTGTTGTAGAGCTGTTCGGGCTCTAATTGACTGCTATCGCAACCGGCAATCAGTATAACTGTGCCTATGCACAGTGTCAGATTGCGCAAGTGGCGACGAGATAGTCGAGCAGAAAGACGTTGATATAGGCTTCTGGTGATGGTTTGCATATTAATGGTCTCTTTTTATTATATAGCTTTATAACTTCTGAGCTTTCTAATCTATTTGTAGTGAGAATATCACCAGCATTTGTGGCTTTAGCAATGGCATTTGTATGCCTTGATTCATCAGTGCGGCACCGCTGATTTTACTCTGCTGTGGCACAATTGGATCGCAGTCACTGGGCCATTCGGTGGTCATTGTGTAAATAGTATCAGGTTCTAAGCCCAACAAAAGAATCGGTTGCGGCAATGTGCTGTTATGCCTCGTCAATAAGGTATAGGAAAATAACGCCAGCGACTTATCTGCCGCGACAATACCAAAACTATGAGCATAACTGGCAGTATCCAGTCGGTAG
>CBFHVP010000142.1:0-3326 GCA_965659315.1 uncultured Porticoccaceae bacterium
GGAAAACCTAATTTGCGTAATGGGTCGATGATCTTATCGCCATTGCCTGATTGCCAGGCAATCACCAGATCCGGCTTTAATGACAGGATTAATTCATAGTTTGCCGCAGCATGATTATTAACTCGCTGAATCTGTTTGGCGGCCTCGGGGTAGTTACTGTATTCGTCGGCGCCAACAATTTGCGCGCCTGCACCAATATGGAACAAAACCTCAGTGATATTAGGCGCTAAGCTGATAATTCGCTGAGCCGGCTGGGCTAAAACAAGCTCATCGCCATTATCATCCACCAGCCTGATCTCAGCACAGACAAGCTGTGACAAACTCAATAACAGAAACAGTAATAATGGCATTAGGTAATCACCAGCGGACGCTTAGTTTGCGGATGCTGACTAATAATCGCTTTTACACCAAACACTTTGTCTATTAGCGACTCAGTCAGCACTTGCTCTGGCTGACCCTGAGCGGCAATCACCCCACCGTCGAAGACCACCAAATTATCGGCGCAACGGGCGGCCAGATTAAGGTCATGTAACACCATCACCACACCGACGCCCCTATTGGCCAGTTGGCGAACGATATCCAGGGTTAACTTTTGATGGGACAGATCAAACGCCGATGTGGGTTCATCCAATACCAAAAACTGCTCGCCATGATCACTGGGTTGCCATATCTGCGCCAGTACCCGCGCCAATTGGACTCGTTGTTTCTCACCCCCGGACATCTGCGTATACAGACGCTTCTGCAGATAGCTGGCATCCACTAAATCCAATGCTTGAGCAACAATTTCTGTGTCTGTTATCACGCCGGTTTGGTGCGGTATACGCCCCAGAGCAACCACTTCATTGGCGGTAAAGGGAAAATTCAATAGGCTGTGCTGTGGCAGTACTGCCAGCATCTGTGCACGATGCAATAATGGCCACTGTGGCAGTGGGCGATGGTTGAGTTGCACCTGTCCACGGGTAGGCGCCATATCTCCGGTAAGCACTTTCAAGAGACTCGATTTTCCCGCGCCATTGGGTCCCACAATAGCCGTTACTTTGCCCGCTTCAACCTCAAGGCTAATATTGCGCAATAGATCGAATCCGGATAAGTGGAGTGAAATATTGTCCGCTAGCATGGTCATCGGCTACACATCCTTGCGCTGCTGTAACAGCAACACGACAAAGAATGGCGCACCCAATAGCGCAGTCAAAATGCCGGTCGGCAATTCAGCGGGAATCACCACAATACGCGCCAAACTATCGGCGATCACCAGTAGGGTGGCACCGGCCAGTGCCGAGGCAGGCACCAGCCAGCGATGATCTGGCCCAATGGCCAGCCGCACCATATGGGGGATAATCAGCCCAACAAAACCAACCAGACCAGCAAGAGCAACAGAGATGCCTACCCCCAAAGCGGTTAACAAAATCAGCCGTCGTTTGACACGCTGCACATCAATACCCAGATGACGCGCCTCCGATTCCCCCAACAACAGCGCGTTAAGCGCCCTACTCTCGCGAGGGAATAAGATTAGCAGCAGTAGCGCGACTGAACCCATAATGCCAACCTTTAACCAGCTTGCACCACTGAGATTACCCATCTGCCACAGACTAATCTGTCGCAACATATCATTATCTGAAAAATAACTGAGCAGGCTATTCAATGCCCCAGCCAGTGCCGCAATAGCAATGCCGGCCAATAACATTGTTGTCACTGATGTGCCGATGCCTGATGTGGCTAGGCGATAGACCAATAATGTCGCCGTAAAGCCACCCACAAATGCACCCACCGCCACCAATGACAAGCCGACCAGTGCACCGCTTTGAATAAAACCACCGGCGGTGACAATCATTAGACTGGCACCTACCGAGGCACCGCTGGAAACGCCTATTAATGAAGGATCTGCTAGGGGGTTGCGAAATAACCCCTGCATAACGGCACCGGTACTGGCCAGCACAGCACCAACAAAAATAGCCATCAATATTCGTGGTAAGCGGATATCCAATAAAATGGCACCGATTTGCTGACTAGTCCCATTACCCAGCAAAGTATCAAGTGCATCGACAATAGAGATATTCACCGTACCGACAACCAGAGAGGCCAGTGCAACCACTGGCAATAAAATTGTCAGTACCATAATTAAACTGCGTGCCGAAAAATGGCGCAATTAGTAGTCCACGCCCTTGCGGGCCATGACGCCGGCATTGTAGGCGTGTTTAATCTCTTTAATTTCAGACACAGTATCGGCCATATCTGCCAGCGCAGAACCGCCACCGCGACCAGTAACCACCACGGATTGATTTTCAGGTCGATTTTTCAGCGCCTGCAGGATCATATCTTGATCCAAATACTTAAAGCTAAGCATATAGGTCAACTCATCGAGCACCACTAAGTGGTAGCTTTCGTCGGCGAGCATATTTTCAGCGACTGCCCAGCTTTTCTCGGCGGCGGCGATATCGCCAGAGCGATCCTGAGTATCCCAAGTAAAACCCGTCCCCATCTGCTCAAAAGTCACTTGTGGGCAATGGTCGCGAAGATACATTTCTTCGCCAGACAGCTGTGCGCCTTTAATAAACTGCACTACACCCACCTTGTAGCCATAACCTAAAGCACGCATAACCATACCAAAGGCAGAACTGGATTTGCCCTTGCCGTTGCCGGTTAACAAAATAAATACACCGCGCTCGGTATCTGCTGCGGCAATAGAAGAATCGACATTCTCCTTAAGCTTCTGCATTTTGTTTTTATGGCTATCTTGCTTGTTCGCTTTATCCTCTGTCATTGCATTACAACCTTATTGAATGATTTTTATCGCCGCGGGTAATCCCGTCGGCAATGGATGTATATCGGGGTGCAGAGCATTAGCCAAAATCTCTAATGCATCCACCAACCGCGGCCCCGGACGACTAAAGTAGGCGTTGCCATCAACCAGCAAGACCTTAGTTTTTTTGGTTGATCGCAGCTCAGCAAAGCCATCACAGGCTAAAAATGCTTCTACGTCTTGCATGGAGCGCTCAATATTAAAGCCACATAACGCAATGACAATATAATCCGGCTGCGCATCAATTAGCTGTGCCCAGCTGCGCCGTTGTGAGGGTTCTTGTTTATCACCAAAACAGGGTTCACCACCCGCTAAGTCGATAATTTCCGGACTCCAATGCCCACCATCAAATAATGGCTCCAACCAGTCAAGCAGGGCTACTTTAGGCCGATTGGCAACCGTCTTTGAACGCTCAGCCACCGCATCAATACGCCCTTGTAACTCTGCCCTATAACGATCTCCCTGCGCCACACAACCCGCCGCCTGCGCTAGCAGATCTACCGTAGCCAATACATCATTAAGACAA
>CBFHVP010000143.1:0-3295 GCA_965659315.1 uncultured Porticoccaceae bacterium
GGTTCCGGTCTAGTAGCCTTTGCCGCGGCCACTGGCGTAATGCCATTGGATATGCCTGAATCTGTGCTGGTACGCTTCAAAGGCAAGATGCAGCCCGGTATCACTCTTCGCGATCTGGTACATGCCATCCCCTACTACGGCATTAAACAAGGCTTATTAACCGTAGAGAAACAAGGTAAAAAGAATTTCTTCTCGGGCCGAATACTGGAAATTGAAGGTGAAGGCATTGAAAGCCTCACCGTTGAGCAAGCCTTTGAATTGTCCGATGCCTCGGCCGAGCGATCCGCTGCCGGCTGCACTATTAAACTTAGTGAGGACTCAGTCGCGGAATATCTGCGTTCCAATATCACCCTGTTACGTTGGATGATTGCCGAGGGCTACGGCGATGTGCGCACTTTGGAACGCCGTGTACGCAAAATGGAAGAGTGGCTGGCCGAGCCTACATTAATGTCTGCCGACAGTGATGCGGAATATGCCGCTGTCATCGAAATTGATCTGGCCGATATTAAAGAGCCAATTGTCTGCTGTCCCAATGACCCAGATGACGCCAAACTTCTGTCAGAGGTTGCAGGAGACAATGTTGATGAAATCTTTATCGGCTCGTGCATGACTAATATTGGCCACTTCCGCGCCGCAGGTAAGTTACTAGACGAAGCTGGCGCGGTCGACTCCAGATTCTGGATCTGCCCACCAACACGTATGGATGCCCACACGCTGATGGAAGAGGGTTACTACAATATCTATGGCAAAGTCGGCGCTCGCACTGAAATGCCAGGCTGTTCGCTATGTATGGGTAATCAAGCGCGAGTATTGGCGGGTGCTACGGTGCTGTCGACATCAACTCGTAACTTCCCCAACCGTCTGGGTGATGGCGCTAATGTTTACTTGACCAGTGCTGAGCTTGCCTCAGTGGGTGGTATTCTGGGGCGCTTGCCAACACCGGCAGAGTACATGGAATATGCCAGTAAAATTGACTCCATGTCCGATGAAATCTATCGCTATATGAATTTTGATCAGATTGAATCATTCCAAAAATCTGCTGAGGAAGGCAAATTAATCGCAGCGGAACAAATTGTTGAGGTTGCCGACGCTTAAGCAAAAGTATTCTTTAGCAGCTTAGCAACTTAGCTTCGCGGCGTTTTAACTATTAGTGAGTCGCCGATTGTAAAAAACCCCGCACCTGCGGGGTTTTTTAGTTTTTGACCTTGTAGCATCATCATTAATAGCCATAAGCCAAGGCGCGACAGCGCGACAAGATTGATCACATATAGGCGTTGCTAGTATCGGTATGATCCGTCACATCCCGCACACCTTTAAGCTCAGGAATCTTCTCCATTAGAGTCTTCTCAACGCCCTCTTTGAGGGTTAAATCGACCGCCGAACAACCCTGACAACCGCCACCGAACTCCAATACCGCATAGCCATCATCTATATCGGCCAAAGAGACCACGCCACCGTGGGATGCCAAGCCCGGATTGATGTCGTTGTACAACAAATAGTTCACTTTATCTTCAATCGGACTGTCATCAGTCACATTAGGCAGTCTGGAATTAGGCGCACGAATGGTTAACTGACCGCCAAATTTATCCTCAGCAAAGTCAACTTTTGCTTCATCGAGAAACGGAATACTGCGCTGCTCGAAATAGGCGTTAAAGGCATCGAATTCAACCACCAAGTCCTCTTCGTTATGCTCACCGGGACGACTGTAGGCAATACAGGTCTCAGCCTTGGGCGTACCGGGATCACTGACAAACATACGAATACCGATGCCTTCGCAGTTTTGTTTCTCTAACAGTCCGGCAAGATAGTCCTGCGCTGATTCGGTAATAGTGACATTGAGCATAACAATTTCCTAAACTGGGTCATGGCGGTTAACAGACCAACAACTGGGTAAACTTCAGCAAACGATGCAATTATTTTACGTCATCACCCAGCATAGGCCAACGCTTGTTTGATATTAAAGGTCGCTTTTTTTAATAATGTTGGTATCATTCCGCTCCATCAAAATATTTTGATAGAGTAGTCAGTGCAGGTGACTGCGCCAAGTAGATAAATGGTTTTAAGGAATCAGGCAAATATTATGATTGATCGGATAATAGCGGCTGCCCAGCAACGAATTTTAATTCTGGATGGCGCCATGGGGACTATGATCCAGCGCCATACACTGGAAGAAAATGATTTTCGCGGTGACCGTTTTACTGACTGGCATACTGACCTCAAGGGCAACAATGATCTACTTAGCCTGACTCAACCAGATATTATTTGCGATATCCATCGTGCCTACCTTGAGGCCGGTGCTGATATTATTGAAACCAATACCTTTAACTCGACGCGTGTATCTCAAGCTGACTATCAAATGGAGCAAATATCACGAGAAATCAATGTTGCCTCAGCGCAATTAGCACGTGTCGCCGCTGATGAGTTTTCCACCCCTGAACGACCGCGTTTTGTCGCCGGTATTCTCGGTCCCACCAGCCGCACCGCGTCACTGTCACCGGATGTTAATGACCCAGGCGCGCGCAATATCACCTTTGACGAATTGGTAGACAACTATACCGAATCCACTCAAGCCCTTATTGAGGGTGGGGTTGATTTAATTATGGTGGAAACAATCTTCGATACCCTTAATGCCAAAGCCGCGTTATTTGCTGTACAGCAAGTATTTGAGACCTTGGCTGTTGAACTCCCCATTATGATTAGCGGCACCATTACCGATGCCAGTGGCCGAACGCTCTCCGGACAAACACCGGAAGCCTTTTGGAACTCGGTGCGCCACAGTAAACCAATCAGCGTTGGTTTAAATTGTGCGCTTGGGCCAAAAGAGTTACGCCCTCACCTACTGGAAATTTCCAATGCAGCTGACACATTGGTTAGCGCCCATCCCAATGCCGGTCTACCCAATGAATTCGGTGGCTATGACTTGGACGCTGCTTCCATGGCTGATACGGTGGTAGAATTCGCCCGTGTCGGACTACTCAATATTGTCGGTGGCTGCTGTGGTACAACACCAGAGCATATCCGCGCCATAGCCGATGCGGTGGCGGATATTCAGCCCCGCCAGATACCGGAGATTGACCCAGCCTGTCGTCTCTCTGGTCTGGAGCCATTTACCATTACTGCTGATTCGCTGTTTGTTAATGTCGGGGAACGCTGTAATGTCACCGGTTCAGCGGTATTTAAGCGCCTTATTCTAGAGGAAAACTATGACGCCGCTTTAGAGGTGGCGCGTCAACAAGTCATCAATGGTGCGCAAATTATCGATGTGAATATGGATGAAGGCATGCTCGAATCATTG
>CBFHVP010000144.1:0-3282 GCA_965659315.1 uncultured Porticoccaceae bacterium
TTCTACTACCTTGCCATCTCGATAACTTGGGCCATCCCAGATCCGTGACGAATCAGGTGTGCCGACTTCGTCCATATAGATCAACTTTTCATTGCCATTTCTGTCAGTGACATAACCAAATTCGAATTTGGTATCGACAAAAATTTGGTCCAGCTTGGCCAGTTCATTGCTGATTACGTCAAAGCCTTCACCGAGCAGTTTTTCATAGGTATCGATATCTTGCGTTGATTTAAATTGGAAGGCCTTATAGTTGGCTTCAATATCAGTGCGAGATACATTGACATCATCTACCTCAGGCACCCCAGGTATGCCGGTTAAAATACCCTTAGTCGATGGCGTGATAAGCAGTTCGGGGAGCTTTTGATCTCGCTCCAGACCCTCGGCAATTTGGATGCCACAGAAATCTCGCTCGCCCTTGGTGTAAGAGCGCCACATCGAACCAGTAATATACTGTCGGCAGATCGCCTCGATCATTACTGGACGAGCTTTTTGTACGATCCATACGAGGGGATGCGGTACATCGAGAATATGGCTGTCTGCCAGTCCTTGCTCGCGAAAAAGCTTAAACCAGTGATTGGAAATGGCATTGAGAGCCGCACCTTTCCCGGGTACACCATTCATGTTGCCTTCACCATGCCAGATACATTCAAATGCTGAAATACGGTCGCTAATCACCATAATCGCCAGCGGTGCATCCGGTGCAACGTCATAGTTATTTTCGGCAATTAAGCGACGGCTGTCGGCCTCGGTCAGCCAATAAACAGAGCGTACTTTACCGCTGTGAACGGGGTTATCAGTGCGAATAGGAAGGTCATTATTGACCGCCAATACTTTGTCAGCAAGACTCATAGTACATGTCCAGTTTAATCAGGTTGAAAAGAAAAAATGTTGCCTGTGAAGAACGATATAATATCAAGACAGGATTCGCGGAGCAAAATAAATATTGTGACCAAAAAATTGTATTTGCACGTAACTACACCAAGGAGCGCAGGCCTATGTCAACGATACTAATAACGGGCGGAAGTGGGTTTATCGGGCGCCATCTATGCCGACGGCTTTGCGCTGAAGGCTGGAAGATTATTGTTCTGACGCGCAATGCCCAGGCTGCCAAGACTCGGTTAGTCGATGGTTTAACGCTGATCGAAAATCTGGATGAGTTAGCCCAAGACCTGATAATTGATGCGGTGATTAATCTCGCTGGAGAACCTTTGGGCGAGGGTCGCTGGACTAGCGCAAGAAAGGCCTTGTTTTACACCAGTCGGATCGGCACCACGGAGCAGTTGCATCAGTTTTTTGTTGCCCGAGCACAGCCACCCAAAATTATGATTACTGGCTCAGCTATTGGTTTTTACGGCGCAGGCGGTGGCGATGCTGCAATAGATGAGACGGCGGGCAGTGACGACAATTTTTCTTATCAGTTATGCAATCAATGGGAGCAAAGCGCTGCCAAGTTCGAAGCAATGGGCAGTCGCGTGGTGTATCTGCGCACAGGTATTGTTCTTGGGCAGGAGGGCGCATTAGCCAAGATGTTGCCGGCATTTAAATGTGCGTTGGGTGGTTCGATGGGCAACGGCCGACAATGGATGTCGTGGATTCATATCGACGACATGGTGGCACTTATCTTATATTGTCTTAGCGATAACGCCGTAACCGGTGCTGTAAATGCCACCGCGCCTAATCCTGTACAAAACCACGAATTTGCTAGCACTTTAGCGGCTACTCTGCGCCGTCCTGCATTGATACCGATGCCTAGTTTTGTGGTCAAGCTATTGTTTGGACAAATGGGCGATGAGTTATTATTGCAGGGCAAAAAGGTTATTCCGCGCAAAGTCCAAGACAGTGGATTTAACTTCCAGTATCCTTTTCTTAAGTCGGCGTTGATTGATGTGCTGACAACAAAATAAAACTAACAGGTATATATAGATATGAACCTTAGTTTCTCAGGTAAGACCGTCATCATTACAGGGGCGTCGGCGGGTGTCGGTGCTGCCTGTGCTCGGGCGTTTGCTGCTCATAATGCTAACCTAGTACTGGTGGCGCGTGGTCGCGCTGGGCTCAACGCTATTGCTAAAGAGTTACGCCAACAAACCGAGGTGCTTACCATGGCAATGGATGTAGCCGATACTGGTCAGTGTTTAAAGCTACTGAAAAAAGCTGAAGTAAAGTTTGGTAGCGTTGATGTAGTAATCAATAATGCTGGTATGCATTGCCGCGGTGATTTAAGTACCGTTGATCCGAACGAAGTGGCGGCGATGGTCGATGTTAATTTACGCGCTCCTATGGTGCTGTCTTGTGCGGCGATTCCATTCTTACATCGGGCAGGATCGGGGGCTATTGTAATGGTCGGCTCGTTGGCAGGACGGGCGCCTTTGCAAGGCGCGGTGACCTATTCAGGAACCAAAGCGGGCCTACGAGCCTTTGCTTATGGACTCGCTGATGAGCTTAGAGATGCCAATATTAATGTCGGCGTGGTATCACCCGGGCCTATCGATACTGGCTTTATTATGGATGAAATTGATCAAGTAGAAGATATTGTCTTTTCTCAACCGATGAGTTCGGCTACTGCGGTAGCTGAGGCTGTGTTAGATATTGCTACAGGTAAACAGATTGAAATCTCTATGCCGGCCTTTAGCGGCAAACTGACAACATTGAGTTATCTTTTTCCTTCGCTTCGGCGTGGCTTGCGCTCTAAGCTGTATGAGATGGGGCGCAAAAATAAAGATAAGTATCGCCGTCGCGCTGCTCAGGTATCAGACTAGGAACTTTTAATTGTAATGAAACTTAATTTTACTGATCAGGGTTCGGGTGCCGCTGTTATTTTAATGCACGGTATGTTTGGCTCACTGAGCAATTTGGGTAATCTGGGGCGACAGTTATTACAGCAAAATTACCGTGTGATTGCGGTGGATTTACGTAACCACGGTGACTCACCGCATGAGCATGCGATGTCTATCCCCCTAATGGCGGCAGATATTATCGAGCTAATGGATGACTTGGCGATAGAGCGTGCGCATTTGGTCGGTCATTCCCTCGGCGGCAAGCTGGGCATGCAACTCGTGTTACAGTTTCCTGATCGTGTTGGTCGATTAGTCGTTGCCGATATCGCTCCGGTTCATTACCCACAGAGTAATAATGATGTGGTTAAGGCGCTGGCCAACTTGGACGAGCAAATTATTAGTAGTCGTCGAGAGGCTGATCAGTTGATGGCGAAGTGGATTACTGACAAAACTACCAGAGCGTTTATCCTTAAAAGCCTGCAGCGGGATGCAACAGGCCGTTTTA
>CBFHVP010000145.1:0-3175 GCA_965659315.1 uncultured Porticoccaceae bacterium
CCCTACGCTGCGAGAATGTCCGATAAGCAAATAGCTTGGATTGACCAGCTGCATAATGAAGGCAATATTCGCCTGCAATTTAACAGCAATCTATTCACTCGCGGTGACTCCCGCGAGCCCGAGCAGGCCGGTATACGTGGCGCGATTATGGGCTCGCTATTTACCTTGATCCTAACATTGCTACTGTCCTTCCCAATTGGGGTTTCTGCGGCGATCTACTTGGAAGAGTTTGCGCCGAAAAATCGCTGGACCGATTTTATTGAAGTCAATATTAATAACTTAGCTGCGGTACCCTCGATTATTTTTGGTCTGTTGGGCTTGGCTATCTTTATTAACTTTTTCCATGTGCCGCGATCGGTGCCCATTGTCGGGGGCTTGGTGTTAACCCTAATGACCCTGCCCACCATTATTATTACCAGCCGCGCGGCAATTAAATCGGTACCGCCGTCAATACGCGAAGCGGCCCTGGGTATGGGTGCATCCAAGTATCAAGTGGTATTACATCATGTGTTGCCATTGGCGTTGCCGGGTATGCTCACCGGCGCCATTATCGGTATGGCACAGGCATTGGGCGAAACCGCACCGCTATTGATGATTGGTATGGTGGCCTTTATTGTTGATATTCCCGCGGGCTTTACTGATCCAGCGACGGTATTGCCCGTGCAAATTTTTCTCTGGGCCGATAGCCCAGAGCGCGCCTTTATTGAAAAAACCTCAGCGGCTATTATGGTATTGCTGAGCTTTTTAATCGTTATGAATACAACAGCCGTGTGGCTAAGAAAGCGTTTAGAGCGCCGTTGGTAGAAAGGACCAGACTATGACCAAAGCAGCGACAGTTGCCAAAAAGCCAAAACAAGCCGTAGGTGCAAAAACTAACGCGGCCGCGAATCAGGATCTTCAGGTTGCAGAAGGAGAGGCCACCGTTGGTCAGAGCTTTACCGACAAGCCTAAAATGACCATGCGCAATATCAATGTATTCTATAGTGACAAACAGGCGATCCATGATGTCAGTATTGATATTGCGCAAAATGAAGTGATTGCCATGATTGGCCCTTCAGGTTGCGGTAAGTCCACTTTTTTACGCACGCTGAATCGTATGAATGACACCGTTGAGGGTTGTCGTGTCGAGGGCGAGATTTGTATGGATGGTGAAAACCTCTACTCGCCAACACTGGACGTAGTTGAATTGCGTGCCCGAGTGGGTATGGTATTTCAAAAGCCCAATCCATTCCCCAAGTCTATTTATGAAAATGTCGCCTATGGGCCAAAGATCCATGGCTTGGCCGATACCCGCGTTGATTTGGATGAGATTGTTGAAAACAGTCTTAAGAAAGCCAGCCTGTGGGAAGAAGTTAAAGAGCGTTTGCACCAGCCGGGCACCGGGCTCTCCGGTGGTCAGCAACAGCGGCTGTGTATTGCTAGAGCGATTGCGGTAAGCCCAGAAGTGATCTTAATGGATGAGCCCTGCTCAGCACTGGATCCTATTGCCACCGCCAAGATTGAAGAGTTAATTGAAGAACTAAGCCAGAATTTTACTATTGCTATTGTGACTCATAGCATGCAGCAAGCGGCGCGCGTGTCTAATCGCACTGCTTACTTTCACTTAGGTAAACTGGTTGAAGTCAATCCAACAGAAAAAGTATTCACCATGCCGGAGCATAAGTTGACCGAAGCTTATATTACCGGTCGTTTTGGTTAAAGGGAGATTAGTATGGCTAAGATGTCATTTGAAAACCATATCATGAAGCAGTTCGATGATGAGTTAGAAGAGATTCGCACACGCTTAATGGAGATGGGAGGCAAGGTAGAGCAACAGCTACAAAATGCGATACGTGCCGTCAGCGAAGCAGACAGTAAACTCGCGGAAGAGGTGATTGCCGAAGAACAGCGCGTCGATGATATGGAAGTGGATATCGATGAAGCCTGTATTTTGATTATTGCCCGTCGCCAACCGGCGGCCAGTGACTTGCGCTTGGTGATGATGGTGACCAAAGCGGTAAATGATTTGGAGCGCATTGGTGACGAGGCCAAAAAAATTGCCAATCATGCGGTAATTCTGGCAGAGCAGGGTGGTGCCTCAGAGGGGTACACCGAAGTACGTCATCTGGGTCAGTCGGTTTCCAGTATGTTGGCCAATGCCTTAGATGCGTTTGCACGATTTGATGTTGAAGCGGCAATGCGCACCTTAGAAGAAGATAAGCAAATTGATCTGGACTATAAAACCGCACTGCGCGAGCTGGTGACCTATATGATGGAAGACCCACGCAGTATTACTCGCGCGATCAATATTCTTTGGGTTGTCCGCTCATTAGAACGTATTGGTGATCATGCCAAAAATCTGTGTGAGCAAATTGTGTTTGTGGTTAAAGGCAAAGATATTCGCCACCAGAGATGATGAGCAAATTGAGATCACACAAAACGATGTTGTCACTCATGAAGAGACTCCTAGCACTGTCGTTGCACTGGATGTTAAATGGAGTTTTTAAGATAATTTAACAGTCCATCTCAATAACAAAAAAGCCCCTCTCTAGGGGCTTTTTTTTGGTGGGTACGACTAGAGCCCATTAGTCTCAGAAATCCAACCTTTTATCGTATATTAAAAATGCTAGTTGCCCTAGCTGACATACTTGCGTCCTATTAAAAAAGTAGAAAGATAAGGGTAATCAGCCATGCGCGCTCCACTAAAAACCATCCTAGCGATAATATGTTCTCTTTTACTTCAGGCCTGTGGCGGTGGCGGCGGCGGTGGCGGCGGTGGTCCGAGCCCGCAGGCGACAAATAAGGCACCCACTCTCTCCATCAATGCACAGATTGATGTTCTCGAAGGCACTGCAGCTGTGGCTACAGCAGCAGCGACAGATCCTGAAAGCCAGACCCTGACTTTCAGTCTTTCCCCTTCCGCTGACAGAGATCTATTCGATATCTCAGCCTCGGGTGTTCTTCGTTTTTTAACCGCGCCTGATTTCGAGACGCCCGCAGATGCCAACGATGATAATGACTATGAGCTGAGCGTCACTGTCTCCGACAGTCAAAATGCTAGCGATAGCCAAAATGTCACCGTTACCGTCACCAACGCCATCGAAGGGCGTGTGATTGACGCCCCATTATCTGGCAGTGAGATCTATATCGTTACCGCCGGTGCGTCGGCAGCCAGTGCCGGGGACTCCGTTGGCAC
>CBFHVP010000146.1:0-3127 GCA_965659315.1 uncultured Porticoccaceae bacterium
TACGCGTCTTGCAGAAATCGGAATATCTTCGCCTGTTTTCGGGTTTCTACCTGGTCGGCTCTTTTTATCGCGCAATTCAAAATTACCGAAACCTGATAGTTTGACCTGATCATTACTTTCTAATGCAGAGCAGATTTCACTATAAAACATTTCAACAATTTCTTTGGCTTCGCGTTTGTTGAGACCCAGTTCATCAAACAACATTTCTGCCAGATCAGCTTTGGTTAAAGCGCCCATTATTTTTCCTAACTTCAGACTCTAGGTGCGATCGATAAGCACAATTAATCAACCCCTGAGTTCAGCCTTAAGTTTGTTCGCCAATTGCTTCACGACTTGCTCTACAGCCGCATCGATTTCTTCATCGGTAAGAGTGCGTGAACTATGTTGAAACGTCAAGCCCAACGCAATACTTTTTCCTTTGTTTTCAATATCTTTGCTGTAATACACGTCAAACAACTTTAAATCAGTGAGTTGTTCGCCAGCGGCAGTTTTTGCGACATTAAGCAAGTCCGCAGCCTGCACAGAGTTGTCGACAAAAAATGCTAAATCGCGTCTAACTTCGGGGAACTTGCTTACTTCTTCAAATTTTGGAAGTTTGCTTTGCACGATTTTATCGACATCCACATGGAACAGATAAACGGCTGCATTAATGCTTAGACTGGCTTGAATCTTGGGATGAAGCTGACCCAGCCAACCAATCTGTTCACCATTGCGCAGTACCGCCGCCGATTGACCAGGGTGCAATGCTGGGTGAGATTCGGCCACAAAGATAAACTCATCCGTTAACCCACCGTAGGCGAGCAAGGCTTCAAAGTCGCCTTTTATATCGTAGAAATCGACTTTATCTTTGGATCCGGTCCAGCCACTAGCAATACGTGTGCCACAGATTAAACCCGCCAATGCTGTGCTCTGCTGTAAGCCAAGAACGGATGCATTATCTTCTTTAGCTGCCGGCACAAAACACTGCCCCGCCTCAAAAATGCGCACGCGACTCTGCTGCCGATTAAGGTTGTGAACCGCTGTGCTAAGAAGCCCGGGCCAAAGGCTAGTGCGCATAACAGACATATCTGCAGAGATCGGATTCGCCAGCGGTACCGGCTCTATCTGCGGATCAATTAAGCGCTGTAGACTAGGATCAACAAAACTATAAGTAATCGCCTCTTGGTAGCCACTAGCTACCAGATGATTTCTGAATGCTGGCAAGCCTTGGGTGGTCTCGGAGTTAGCCTGCAATTCCAAGGCCATAGAGGGCGTGGAGGTAGGTAGGCGATTGTAACCATAAATTCGCGCCACCTCTTCAATCAAATCTTGCTCAATGGCCAAATCAAAGCGCCAACTTGGCGCAACCCAAGTGGAACCTGAGTCATCACGCTCGACCAAGGTTAAACCCAAGCGCGCGAGCATATCGTCAACATCTGCTGGCGCGATTGAAACGCCTAACTGTTGCGCCAAACGCGCATCGCGCAATGTTATCGTCGCCGCTTTAGGCAGGTGCTGATCAGATTCTGTGACAATAACAGGTCCCGCATTACCGCCACAGATATCAAGCATAAGTGCTGTAGCACGCTCAATCGCAGCAACCTGAAGGCCGGCGTCGACACCGCGCTCAAAGCGATGAGAAGAGTCTGTATGTTTACCGTAGTTGCGCGCCTTACCGGCAATAGCCAGCGGATTAAACCAGGCACTCTCAAACAGGATATCGCGAGTGTTATCGCCAACAGCTGATTCATCACCGCCCATAATGCCGGCCATGGCCAACGCTTTGCTTTGATCAGCAATAACCAGAGTCTGATTATCCACTGTCACTTCTGAGTCATCGAGTAATTTTAATGTCTCGTCGCGACCCATTCTCACAACAATATCACCATCGATTTTGTTGAGGTCAAAGGCATGCATTGGCTGCCCTAACTCAAGCAATACATAATTCGTCACATCGACCGCCGGTCCCAGACTGCGCACACCGCTGCGGCGCAGTTTCTCCTGCATCCACTGAGGTGTTGACTGGCTGAGATCCAAGCCGCGAATCACCCGACCAACATAGCGTGCACAACCCTCGGGCATATCTAGGGTCACATTGACAGTATCATCAATAGTTGGGGTGACAGCATCACAGGATTGCTCAATCACTGGCGCTTGATTAAGTACACCCACCTCACGGGCCAAACCGCGAATACTGAGACAATCCCCTCTATTGGGGGTGAGATCGACTTCAATAATATTATCGTCGAGCTCAAGATACTCTATCAGATCAACACCAACGGGCGCGTCGCTCGGCAACTCCCAAAGACCAGCATCATCATCGCCTAAGGTTAACTCTGTCTGCGCACAGAGCATGCCAAAGGACTCGACGCCGCGCAGTTTGGCTTTTTTAATTTTAAAATCGCCTGGCAGTTTGGCGCCTACCGTGGCAAATGGCACTTTAATACCAGCTCGCGCATTGGGCGCCCCACAGACAACCTGAGAGGTCTCGCCATCACTGGAGACCTGACAAACGCGTAACTTATCCGCATCTGGATGTTGTTCCACTGAGATAATTTCGCCCACCACCACGCCAGATATTTGTGGTGCTGCCGCTTCAACAGCATCCACCTCAAGCCCAGCCATGGTGATCTGAGCCACCAGCTGTTCGGTAGAAAGTGATGGATTAACTGATTGTCGCAACCAGGATTCACTAAATTTCATAGGTTAACCCTGCCTAAAATTGTTTAAGAAAGCGCAGATCATTTTCAAAAAATAATCGCAAATCATTTACGCCATAACGCAGCATCGCCAGTCGTTCCACTCCCATACCAAAGGCAAAACCACTGTACTTATTGGTATCGACCTGACAGCTCTCGAATACATTGGGGTGCACCATGCCGCAGCCCATCACTTCCAGCCAACCGGTGTGGCTACAGACGCGGCAGCCCTCACCACCACAGTTGGTACATTGAATATCGACTTCAGCACTGGGCTCGGTAAAGGGGAAATAGGATGGTCTAAAACGCACCGGAAGATCAGCTTCAAAGAATGCTTTCAAAAACTGATCAATCACCCCTTTAAGGTCGGCAAAACTAATATTTTCGTCTACCACTAGTCCTTCGACCTGATGAAACATTGGCGTATGGGTTAAATCAGAATCACAGCG
>CBFHVP010000147.1:0-3081 GCA_965659315.1 uncultured Porticoccaceae bacterium
AGATGTTGAATGTTCTGACAATGCTGTCTAGATCGATGTTGATTGACTACCCAATAGAGTATTTTTAAGTCAATTTAATAGTGATCCTATGCAGAGTTACGCTGTCGCGGGGCCATATATTTTTGTCGCAAGTTAACAAATGTATAGATCAAATAAGGGGCACACTGCCGAAAATTTGAACGATGATTATTTTGAGTAGTTACGATGAATACTGACAAGAAATTTAATAAGTCAAAAGGCTTTGGTTTTGGTACACAAATCCGCAAGTCACCTTATTTTGATGCTACCTTGCGCTGGGGCGCAGCGGGGTTTTCGGTATACAACCATATGTATATTCCCAGAGATTTTGGCGATCCGGAGCAGAATTTTTGGAACCTGATCAATACCGCTACATTAAGTGACGTCGCAGTGGAAAGACAGGTTGAAATTACTGGCCCAGATGCAGCTGTATTTGTGCAGATGTTGACGCCGCGCAATCTTTCTACCTGTGCTGTTGGGCAGTGTAAATATGTACTTATCACCAATGCTAGTGGCGGTATTCTTAATGACCCTATTTTATTGCGCCTAGGCGAAAACCATTTTTGGTTGTCATTGGCAGACAGCGATATATTGCTGTGGGCGCAAGGGGTGGCGGTTAGCTCTGGCTTGGATGTGGAGATTTGTGAGCCCGATGTTTCACCGCTGCAACTTCAGGGGCCAAAGTCCGGTGAGATTATGCAATGCCTATTTGGTGATACTATTAATTCCCTGCGCTATTATTGGTTTGCTGAATTTGACTTGGATGGCATGCCGCTCATTATCTCCCGTACCGGTTGGTCTACTGAATTGGGCTATGAGATTTATCTTCGCGACGGTAGCCACGGGGATGAGTTATGGGAGCGCATTATGCAAGCGGGTCAGCCGTTTGGCTTGCAACCTGGGCATACGTCGGCGATTCGCCGAATCGAAGCCGGTATGCTGTCCTACCATGCTGATATGGATAGTCACACCAATCCATTTGAGTTGGGCTTGGATCGGCTTGTTGATCTAGAGATGGATGCTGATTTTATTGGCAAAGCCGCACTGACTAAGATTGCACAGCAGGGCGTGAGTCGCAAGCAGGTGGGTATTGAAATTGATGGTGAACCATTAAATGGTGCCAATAATGAATTTTGGCCTATTGTTGTCGGTTGTGAACAGATTGGCTGTGTCACCTCGGCTATTTATTCGCCACGGTTGCAAGCCAATATTGCACTGGCTATTGTAAGTATCGATTTTAGTGCTGAGGGCACTGAGGCAGAGATTGTTACCCCCTTTGGCCAGCGCTCTGTTAGGGTTGTACCCAAGCCATTTTATGATCCTAAAAAACAATTAACGAGCGCTGGGTAGTAACGCAAGCCACTTAAGAGGTGTCAGTATTAATCACGCATTTTACCCTGATAGCTATCTTAAACAGATACTCACCGAGGTCAAAACGATTGCTCTGGTGGGTGCTAGTCCTCGGCCCCAGCGGGATAGTTATAGGTGCATGGAGACCTTACTAAACGCAGGGTACTGCGTTATTCCAGTGAACCCCTACGAGGCGGGCAACACTATTTTAGGGCAGTATTGCTATGAGTCATTAGCTATGATTGAAAAGCCCGTTGATATGGTGGATATTTTTCGCTCTTCAGAAGCGGCATTGGCGGTGACCAAAGAGGCCATTGCTATTGGCGTTAGGGTGGTTTGGATGCAGCTTGATATCATTAACCCGCAAGCGGCGCAATTAGCAGAGGCCGCCGATATTAAAGTGGTGATGAATCGCTGCCCAAAAATAGAGTTGAAGAAATCCTACTGGACTGGTGTAGAGGTATAGCGATTATCTAGCCGTATTTTTTTACCATATTTATCACCACATTTTTTTGTGCCACAGGATTTAACACGGGAGATGCGACGATGGTCAATCAGGAATCGAGCGATATTTTAGTTGTACAAATGTCTGATGGTATTTTGCGGCTTACGCTGAATGATCAGAAGCGCCGTAATGCCTTGTCTGAGGCAATGCTGGCGCAGCTATCTGCAGCCTTTACCCGTGCCGCCGCCGATTCAACGGTCAGGGTGATCGTACTTGCTGCCGTAGGGCCCGCATTTTGTGCCGGTCATGATCTAAAGGAAATTACGGCCGCTCGCGCGGATAGCGATGAGGGGCAAGCCTATTTTGAGCGTTTGTTCGATGCCTGTGCGTCGGTTATGCAGCTTATTGTCAGTCACCCCAAGCCCGTGATTGCAGAGGTTGCCGGTGTGGCCACCGCGGCAGGTTGTCAATTGGTTGCCAGTTGCGATCTTGCAGTGGCGGCTGATTCGGCGCGGTTTGCCACTCCCGGAGTCAATATAGGCCTTTTTTGCTCTACACCGATGGTCGCTTTATCACGCAATCTATCCAATAAGCATGCGATGGAGATGCTGTTAACTGGGGATATGATCGACGCGCAAAAGGCAGAGCAAATTGGTTTAATTAATCAGTACTTAGGTGCGGACAAGTTGACTGAACACTGTATGGCAATGGCCGCAAAGATTGCTAGTAAGTCCATGATGACGGTGGCAGTGGGTAAGCGGGCATTTTATCAGCAAGCCGAAATGCCTCTCTCAGACGCTTATGCTTTTGCCTCACAAGTAATGGTCGACAATATGCTTAAACAGGATGCCGAAGAGGGTATTAATGCCTTTGTTGAAAAACGCGCGCCGATTTGGCAAGACAAGTAGTGTCTTTTTATGTCTTCTATTTATGATCATGACCTCAGCCAGCGACAGGCAAATTATCAGCCGTTAACGCCGTTAACCTTTCTTGAACGTGCGGCCATGGTCTTTCCCGATCATATCGCGGTGATTTATGGTGATCTGCAACTAAGTTACAGAGATTTTTATCGCCGTTGTCGCCAGCTGGCGTCAGTCTTGGCTTGTCGCGGTATTGGTCGTGGCGATACTGTTTCAGTGCTGTTGGCTAATACGCCGGCGATGCTGGAAGCCCATTATGCAGTTCCCATGTGTGGCGCTGTATTACATTCGATAAATACGCGCTTGGATGCTGCGGTTATTGCCTTCCAGTTAGACCATGCTGAAAGT
>CBFHVP010000148.1:0-3002 GCA_965659315.1 uncultured Porticoccaceae bacterium
GCACGCGTCTTGCGCAGATCGGTATGATGATAAGCATCAATTACTGGCTGATCATTCATTGCCGAATGAATGGTAGTAATAACACCACCCTCAATACCAAAGGCCTCATCTAATACTTTGATCACCGGTACTACGCAATTGGTTGAGCAAGACGCCGCGGAGATAATCGTTTCATCACCGGTCAGGGCCTGCTGATTAACACCATAAACAATGGTGGCATCCACTGATGGCTCTGCAGGTTGAGAAAATAACACCCGCTTCGCACCGCTGGTCAAGTGCTGCTCTGCACTTTCGCGATCACTAAATGAACCGCTACACTCAAGCACCACATCGACCTCTAAGTCGCCCCAAGGCAACTGATCCAATGACTGATTGTGCAGAATTTTTATGCTATCGCCATTGACTGTTAGTGAATGCTCACTTGCGCTAATTTCCCCGTTAAAACGGCCATGCGTTGAATCGTATTTAGTAAGATGTGCAATAGTCTTGCTATCGGCGGGTTCATTAATAGCAACAACCTGTACATGTTTGCGAGCCTCTGATTCATACAGAGCCCGCAACACCGAGCGGCCAATCCGGCCATAGCCATTAATGGCGACACGAATCATTAGCCAACCACATCCAAGACATTGGCGATAACATTATCCACGGTAAAGCCAAATTCTTTCATTAGTTCACCCCCTGGGGCTGATTCACCAAAGCTGCGCATGCCGATAACACGGCCATCTAATCCAACAAATTTATACCAGTAGTCTGCATGCAAGGCCTCAACAGCAACGCGAGCGCGCACCGACGGCAATAATACAGAATCACGGTAGTCGGCATCCTGCTCGGCAAAAATCTCTGCACAGGGCATAGACACAACGCGCACCAAGATACCTTTATCAACCAACTGTTCTGCGGCTTGCATAGCAAGCTCCACCTCAGAACCCGTCGCGATCAAAATTGCCTGAGGGGCATCGCAGTCATGCAATACATAACCCCCGCGGGCAATGGCAGCCACCTGTTGCTTGCTCCGCGGCATGGGCGTTAAACCCTGACGACTAAAGACCAGCGCGGCCGGACCATCACGACGCTCAATCGCGCTTTTCCAGCAAACCGCGGACTCCACTGTGTCACAGGGACGCCAGGTGTGAAGGTTAGGCGTTGAACGCAACGCGCTCAACTGCTCTACGGGTTGGTGAGTCGGTCCATCCTCACCTAAACCGATGGAGTCATGGGTATAGACAAAAATACTCTGCTGTTTCATTAGCGCCGCCATGCGCACCGCATTGCGTGCGTACTCCATAAACATAAGGAAGGTAGCGCCATAGTTAATAAAGCCACCATGCAGTGCGATGCCGTTCATCATTGCGCTCATACCAAATTCGCGCACACCGTAGTAAATGTAGTTACCATCAGCATTGTCACCACTAATGTCTTTGGATCCTGACCACAAGGTGAGATTGGAGCCGGCCAGATCTGCAGAGCCACCCAATAGTTCAGGTAGCAGCGGGCCATAGGCGTTAAGACAATTTTGCGAGGCTTTACGCGAGGCAACTTTTTCCATGTCATCTTGGCACTGCTGAATATAAGCGTCGGCTTGGGCACTAAAGTCAGCAGGAAGATCACCGCTAATACGGCGTTCAAATTCAGCAGCGAGCTCTGGATGCACAGCGCGATACGCGGCTAACTTCTCACTCCAGGCGGCCTGCGCTGCCTGACCCTTATCAACAGCATTCCATCCAGCATAATGATCGGCGGGAATTTCAAATGGCGCATGCTCCCAACCCAGTTCTGCCCGGGTCAAAGCTACTTCATCAACCCCCAATGCGGCACCGTGACAATCTTCCTTGCCCTGTTTATTAGGCGAGCCAAAACCAATAATGGTTTTACAACAAATCAATGTCGGTTTGTCTGTCTCGGCATGAGCCGCATCAATAGCCGCTTTAATCGCAGCGCTGTCATGGCCGTCGACATTGGCAATAACATGCCAGCCATAAGACTCAAAGCGTTGCGGCGTGTCATCACTAAACCAGCCCTCAACCTCACCATCAATAGAAATGCCATTATCATCATAAAATGCAGTCAACTTACCCAGCTTTAGGGTACCTGCCAGTGAACAAACCTCGTGGGAAATCCCTTCCATCAAACAGCCATCGCCTAAGAATGTGTAGGTTTGGTGATCGACTATATCGTGACCGGAACGATTAAATTGACCCGCAAGCACTTTCTCAGCCAGCGCCATACCCACGGCATTACTAATGCCCTGACCTAACGGGCCGGTGGTGGTCTCAACGCCGGGAGCATAACCGTACTCAGGGTGGCCCGGAGTTTTAGAATGAAGTTGGCGAAAGTTTTTAATCTCAGCAATGGGGAGATCATAACCACTGAGATGAAGCAGTGAGTAAAGTAGCATTGACCCATGACCATTTGATAGCACAAATCGATCGCGATTGGCCCACGTCGGATCAGCAGGATTATGGCTGAGATAGTCATTCCACAGCACTTCGGCAATGTCTGCCATACCCATAGGGGCGCCTGGATGTCCACTGTTTGCCTGTTGCACAGCATCCATGCTGAGGGCGCGAATAGCATTAGCAAGGTCTCGACGTGAGGCCATGGATTATCACTCCTGAAATGGGAAATTTGGAAGCCGCTATTGTCGCCTAGACGGGGTTCGCAGTAAACCGATATTCGGTATTTACCGGCGCTTTTGACAAGCCTTGTCGTTTTATCGGACAACTGTATAACCTATTATATAAAAATATTTTGATATAATGTTACCCCTATGCTAAAGTCCCGCGCCATGAATGATGGCATCTCAACATTGACCACCGAACAGTCGGCTGCCCCCGATATCAGTGCTATTACGGCACTGACTAAAGCGGCTGGCGATCCGCTGCGCATGCAGGTGTTAAAGGTATTGCAACAAAATGCCTACGGCGTGTTGGAACTGAGCCAGATATTCGCTATTCGCCAGTCTGCAATGAGCCATCATCTGAAAATTTTAGCCAACGCTG
>CBFHVP010000149.1:0-280 GCA_965659315.1 uncultured Porticoccaceae bacterium
TGGATTTTAGCAGTGATGAGTTCGACACATTAATGAATATTGATGCTGCCGAGTGGACTGCTGAATGTGAGAGCCAGCAGCGTTACTTCCAGCAGTTTGGTGATAAAGCGCCGCAGCAAATGGAAGCTCAGCGCGAGCGTACATTAGAGCGTATTTCGCAAGTTTAGCTGCAGTGCACGAGTGGCGCCGCCCGCAAGTATTTAAAGGGTGGCGCTATATGCCTCTAAATCCTCTGGCCTATCAATATCGATTGAGGCTTCTGCCAAAGGCAATGTCTGTA
>CBFHVP010000149.1:290-3001 GCA_965659315.1 uncultured Porticoccaceae bacterium
GAGCCATCAGGTCATCGTATTTTGATTTTGGGAAAATTGCTGGCACACCTCTGTTGCCGGCGTAATAACTGCAGACCGTATTATCACCACTAAATAATTGAATTAGCTGAGTTAGGTGGTAGTGTCTAATCGTAGGTTGGTCGGCTAACAGAATTAAAATACCTTGGTATTTATCCTTAAGGGCACTTACACCAGCGGCAATAGAATAACCAAGACCTTTTTGCCAATCCGCGTTGAGGACAATACGACTGTCACTAATACTGGCTGTAATCATTTCATGCTGATTGCCCAGAACTGTATATACCGAGTCAGGCAATACAGTGGTGGCGCTATCGATACAATGCTGCAACATGGGTTTGCCTTTGATATCGACTAATTGTTTGGTCGAGCCAAAACGCGAGGCAGCACCCGCAGCAAGAATTAGTGCAGCTATTTTCATAACAGTTTGCTGATTGAATGTGCTGAAGCTTGGTTAAGCTTTGCCAAACATTCCGCCATAATAGACAGCGCGATTTCTTCTGGCATTTCACCACCCAAGCTTAACCCCGCGGGCCCAGCGACGGGAATACCAAGGTTATGTGCCTCTAGTTCTGCCAATTCAAAAATCTGCTGCTTGCGCGCGGCAGGGCCGAGAAGTGCCAAATAGTCAATTGATGATTGCTGCAGTGCGGCCAATGCATCAGCATCCAATTGTAAGTTATGCGTCATTACTACTGCGGCATCGAACTGATCAAACAGAGGATCATCGGGCAGAGATTTTGGCGAGCAACGTAAAATATAAGATGCGGACATAAAGTGCTCGCGCCTAGCATTGGCTGGTCGCGGATCGCACACTGTTACTCGCCAGCCCAACGTCACAGCCATATCTACTAGCGGGCGCGCATCTACACCGCCGCCGACTATGAGTAAATGCTTTGGCGGTTGAATATATGTCGCTAGCCAATCTTGATTATTCTGTGTAATCAGCGCCCCATTGTGACGTTTATGGTTTGCGATTTGGGATGCCGTATCTGAGAATTCCGCATGATCGAGTGCAATACAGCGAGCCTCCGGTGCCTGTTGTTTATCAGTTATTCTTTGCATAAAAATACAGGCTTGATTGCGCTCAATATCTGCTGCGACTGATCCCAACTGGAGATAATAATTGGCCTCCGTTAGCGGTTGCAATAAAATATAGATTGTGCCGCCACAACCAATACCCAACAGAACAGACATATCATCTTCATTACTGCCGTCATAACACAGCGTTACAGCTTGTTGCGTGCGCATTACTTGTGAGGCATGCTTCTGGATATCTGACTCCAAACAGCCGCCACTTAATAACCCTAATTGTTCACCCAGATCATTGAAAAACATCATAGCGCCCGGTTTGCGATAACTGGGTCCTTCTACTTTATAAACGCAGCCCAGAACCCACTGATGTTGATCACGTCGCGGATACCAATAGGCCAATTGTTGAGGTAGTTGGTTAAGCATAATCTGAGTATAAAGTGCTGGGTTGGTAAGCGATAGTGCTCTAGTTTAATTAGTTATATCAACGTCAATAAAACGTCCTATAACTCCGGATTATGGGATTTATTTAACATTGCATATGTCAATTTACACTGGTACATTGCTGACGCAAACTAATAAATATTATAAGGGTACTACTATGGAAATGGATATATGGGCCATTTGGTCAACCAACCGAATTCCATCAGCCATCATGGGCTTGACTGGGATGATCTCGATCTGGATAGCGGCACGATTTGCGTCAGTAATGATGGAAAAAGGCGCTAACCTGCTAGGTCAAATAACAGTGACAGTATTTGGTCTCTGTGTGTTGCTGATGAATGCTGTCAGCATGCTAATGGCTCAGACTAATTGGAATAACACCGCTAAAGCATTTGCCGCATTGCGTGATTCCGGAACAGAAATTAGTCCTTTAGCCGCGGAATTTATAGAAAAGTATGGCGTTAATGATCCTTCACTGACAAACACACCAGTGTTTCTAGTGTTGCTGATCTCAGTGCTGGTTTTGTTAATTGGCACAGTATGGCTTCAGCCAAAAAAGTAAAAACTAGCTAAGTTAGCAGGGTAGTGCTTTCGCTACCTATGATAACAAAAGCGCATTAAGGCCCCTGCTGTCGAGAGATTTCAGGGGCTTTTTACATGGCGTAGTTGATAGCTTATGAGGAGCAACTAACCGACAGTTGGTCTGCCCAATCGGGTGGAAGGCCAGCGTACCTTTGTGCCTGTGGATGTTCATCATAGGGACTTTGTAAAATACTCAGTAGTAAATTCACTTCACTGTAGTCACCTTGTTCAGCAGCTTCTATTGCAGCCTGAGCCATGTAGTTGCGCAATACATATTTTGGGTTAACCGCGTTCATGCGCTGCTTGCGTTGTTGGTCGCTGAGTTTTTGTTGTGCGATTCTGATACGATATTTTTCCGACCAGCTATCGAAACCCTCGCGGTCAATAAATTGGTCTCTAATGTCGATATTGTTGGTGGAAAAATCGGCTAACGATCTAAAGAAAATGCTGTAATCCACTTTATTGATTTGCAGTAATTCTAATAGCTGATTGATCAGATTTTCATCATCAGATTGATACTCTTCTAAGCCAATTTTACTGGCCATTATGGCTCTGTATTGGTTGAGATATTCTGGCTCATATTGTTTTAACGCGCTCACTAAATCGCTGTTGCTGATTAATGAGGTCAATGCTGT
>CBFHVP010000150.1:0-2990 GCA_965659315.1 uncultured Porticoccaceae bacterium
GCCGATGTTATTAGCTGGATAGAACAGGGTATTGCGACCAATGTTGTACCGCAGTCGGTATCTGCTCAGTTGGTTGCTGATCAGTTTAGTGCTTCAGTTATTGGTATTGTTTACCACTGGGTTAGCGATCCGACCAAGTTGGACGAGATTCGCTCACTACATGATGGACTTAAACAGGTAATGGCGCTGTTGTTGACCGAACAACATTAACCCTGTTTGCGAACTAAAGGCGACCAAATAGCCGTATCTTGCGATCTACGTGCCTAAAGCCTGAATCCTCCTATTGTATTGCCTGCTAAGTCAAATTAACCTTGTAGATTAACCTAACTACTATAATTCCATTTTGGGGGTACCTATGGCCGGTTCATCTTCAGGCAATTCCAACGCAACGGTAGCGCAAGGCCAAGAGCAGGGGACACAGACCTTCGCCTTTATCGCAATGACCTGTCTGTTTTTCTTTTGGGGCTTCATCACCGTTCTTAACGATATTCTGATCCCATTCCTAAAAGAGTCCTTTGACCTTAACTACACGCAGGCAATGTTAGTGCAGTTTTGCTTCTTTGGTGCCTACTTTATTGTTTCACCATTTGCCGGAAAGCTGATCGATAAAGTTGGTTACCAGCAGGGTATTGTGCTTGGCTTGCTCACTACTGCTAGTGGTTGTCTGCTGTTTTATCCCTCTGCAGCAGTACATATGTACTCACTGTTTCTGTTTGCCTTTTTTGTATTGGCCAGCGGTATTACTATTTTGCAAGTTGCCGCCAACCCCTATGTTGCGGCACTAGGGCCCGAAAAAACCGCGGCAAGCCGTTTAAATCTGGCGCAAGCGGCTAATTCGTTTGGCACCACAGTGGGTCCTATTATTGGTTCAATGCTGATTCTGGGTGCTGTAACGGCTGATGCGACTGCTGTGCAGATGCCCTACGTTATGCTCGGTGCGCTACTGGTTGCCGCAGCGCTATTATTTAGATTTATTAAATTGCCGGTTCTGGCACATGTTGAAGCGCAGGAGAGCAATTCTGACGATTCAGTTTGGAATCATCGACCGCTGGTGTTGGGCGCGTTGGCGATTTTCCTCTATGTTGGTGGTGAAGTGTCTATTGGTAGCTTCTTGGTTAACTATTTCTCCGAGAGCTCAATCGCAGGCCTGAGTTCAGCGGAAGCTGGCGAAATGGTTGCTTACTACTGGGGAGCGGCAATGGTTGGCCGTCTAGTGGGTGCCGCGTTAATGAACTACATCGCTGCGACCAAGTATTTGGCTATAAACGCATTGATTGCCATTGTGATGATTGTGGTCAGTATGAACAGTACTGGTGAAACGGCTATGTGGTCGATTTTAGCGGTGGGTTTCTTTAACTCTATTATGTTCCCCACCATTTTCACTATGGCGGTTAAAGGTCTGGGGCCAATGACTAGTAAAGGCTCCGGGTTGGTATGTCAGGCAATTGTTGGTGGCGCTTTGATTCCTCTTGTGCAGGGCGTCGCTGCCGATAGTATTGGTATTCAATTAAGCTTTATCGTGCCAATGTTGTGCTACATCTATATTGGTTGGTATGCACTTAGAGGTGCTGACCAAGACTAGTTATTAGTCACTGTTCGGCGGGTCACCGTAATACTATGACCCGCCGATACCTTGGCTTAATGTTTTGTTTAGACAAAACCAGCCTTTTCACTCTATTCATATAATCCAACGTCGCTCTCAGTGTTGATGAAACTGGGATAACTCTGTACTGTTTGTGGTTGAGAGGTTTCCACGTTCGTACAGCACAATGCCACTGGTTGCCTAAAGCAGATGCTCGAGATATCTGCATAATAACAATAGGAGAGCAGTGAGTGGGCCAATCCAATAGTAATCAATCAGTGTCGATCAACGTTCAACCATCGGGTTTTTATCAGGGTTTCAATCGAACGGTAGCGGCGATGCCGAAAGTTATCATTATCGCATTAATCCTCTGGGTCGGTTTGTCTCCCGAACGTGCTGGTGAACAATTACTGCTAATGCAAAATTGGTCAACCTCCTCCTTTGGCGGTTGGTATATCTATGTCACTGCATTTTTTACCTTGGCTTGCCTGTTGCTAGCGCTGTGGCCGCGTACCGGCAAGGTGGTGCTAGGTCAGCCGGACGAGCAGCCAGAGTTCTCACTGTTTACATGGCTATCGATGATGTTTGGTGCAGGTATAGGTATCGGCATGCTCACCTATTCTACTGCCGAACCGATATTTCACTTTGCCGCCAATCCCGACACCATTCAGGGGCTAAGTACGGGTTTGGCTGAGGATAATGTGCGCAATGCCTATAAATGGGCACTGTTACATTACGGATTTACCCCCTGGGCATGCTATGGCGTAGTAGGTATTTCTCTCGGCTATCTAAGCTATAGTCGAGGGTTACCGCTGACCATTCGTTCGGGCTTGCAACCGCTATTTGGTCAGGCGATGTCTGGCTGGTTGGGTCATATGGTTGATATCGCCGCGATTCTCGCGACATTAATTGGTTTGGGTGTCACCATTGGCTATGGTGTGTCCCAGTTTGCCTCCGGTATCTTTAATATCAGCGCCATGCAGTGGATTGTAGATGAGGCGGGTAAGCCGACATTGGCAGCACAGATCACAGGTTTGGTCATTATAGTCAGTGCGTCCTGCCTGTCTGCATTATCTGGCCTGCAGCGAGGCATCAAATGGCTGTCCAATATCAATATGGGGTTATCGATATTTCTAGTGCTATTTTTTGTGTTGTTTGGCGCCACATTATTTGCTGCGAAATCCTTTGTTTATGCTATTTGGGACTACTTGATTGCCTTGCCGGCGATGTCGACAACGGTGTGGAATAATCCTGACACCGATGTGGGAGCGGCATTACAGAGTTGGCAGGGGGCTTGGAATATCTTTTATTGGGCTTGGTGGATTGCCTTTGCGCCGTTTGTGGGGTTGTTTTTAGCGCGGGTATCTCGGGGTAGGACGGTGCGGGAATATGTGATGGGCGCAATGAT
>CBFHVP010000151.1:0-2969 GCA_965659315.1 uncultured Porticoccaceae bacterium
CCGGCTTGTCGCCAGCAATAACCTGCATAAAGGGGTAATCTTCCACGGCAGCTAATTCAACAGCCTCCAAATCAGCCGGATTCAGTTGCGTAATTTGTTTATTGTCCATCGACCCCTCCGCATAAGTGATACTGCAAACGAACATTGTCGCCACAAGCTGTAAACTCAAAAGTTTTTTCATGATTATACCCATTGATTAAATTGTTGTTATTTAACGTAACGCCACTGTCCTTATTCAGCTACTTAAATGTTAAGCCAGGATAAGCATCTGTCAGGCCACGTCGGTCACATCGATATGGCCTAAAGCAGAGTCAAAATATCATTAATATGCAGACATGCTTTGTGGCTAGATCGCGATCAAACTATTATACTATGTCAGTTGACATGCTAAACAATTACCCCACCCTATTGCAACAACCAATGCTTGCCGGATTCGGCTGATCGCGCTTTATCGGTTGTCTCCGAAATAAACCGCCACTAAAAAAACCCCTGCCCACTCGGGCTGAGGTTTTATGGGGTGGAGGCCACAGGAACTTTAAATCGACTGTAAGCTAGTCAATAAATACTGGTTTAGTAATTTGAAAAATGCGCTTTTGCTATAGCTTTTGTTACCGCGAATTACTGCGAAATCATCATGGCCTACTGATAAGCTCGCTCTCTGCTCTTGGGCTTAGTGAAAAAGCATTGGTGGTGGCTGGGTTTTGCGACTGATGATAATGTTTTCGCGCATACCAAATTTTAAGATAGCGATAAAATGGCACGGTTGGATAAAGATGGTGCACCAGATGATAATTCTGAAAGAGTAATACCGGCGTCAGCAACCACTCCATACCCACGCGATTTGATGTGCATTGGAAAGGCTGGTCTTTTGCCTGTGCTTGGTGTGGGTAGTGAGGCAAAAAATCAAAGGTGATGGCCAAGAATATCGCCGTGATACGCCCCGGAATAAGGAATAGCCATAGGTAGTAATTTAGCCAACCGTTGGCACTGATAACTGCCAATACAACCACCGCAAAAAGCAGCGCTAACAGCATTTCTCTACGTTCACTTTTTGGCCTTTTCATAAACACCGAGGGGTTTAAATAGCGGTAGAGATAGTTGATATCCAGAGTCGTCCATTTCAATGGTAGAAGCCAAACTGGGCCGCTGCCAACGTATAGGTCGGGATCTTTAGTTTTATCGTTCGTGAACCTGTGATGCTGCATATGGATGTAACGGAACGCGCGAAAAAATGGCACAGGTGATTGCAACACCGTAGCCAATCGACCCACCCAATCATTCAGTGCGCGATTAGCGCTCACTGAGCCATGGGACGCTTCATGAGCCGGCGTGAAGGACATATACGCGGCAATGGTATTAAACAGGATGGCCCAAGATAGCGGCAATGCCCCCTCAATATAGGCGGCTGTTGATAGGCTAAAGATAATACAGGAGGCCACCAGAACCATAATTGTAGGCCAAGCCACTACAGGCTTTTTCATCAGGGTTTTAAAAAGTACTAGATCATCAGCTTGATCAGCAATGGCGGATTGTGCATTCATTGTTAAGCTCAGGGCCTCTATGTAGCAGCAAATTGACCGTTATCTTCCAACATATCATCTTGATTTGGCAGAACAAACCATGACACTAGGGGGACAAATAGTGACAATATAGGCAGAGCAGAGTTACACTTGGAACGGCGATTCCGGTCGCCAGCAGAATAATTGGGTTAGATTTTTTAGGTTGCCTGCACATGCGAAGCCACAAACATTCTCCCTCCAGCTATGCCCGTATCCTATTTCGCTATTTGGGACTCAGCGAAAAAACCGGTCAAGGCTTCTTTACGGGCACCAATGTGTCTTATAAAGAACTAATGACGCTAGACGGGACAATTCCTCGCGCCGATATGGTTACTATCTACAAAAACGCACTGACTATCTCTGGCCGTGACGATTTGGGGCTGTTAGTTGGGACCCAGTTAAATTTGCCAACCCATGGCCCCCTCGGTGTGGCCGCTTTTAGTGGGCCTGACCTTCGCACCGCCCTGACTTTGCTCGCTCAATACGGGCAAACTCGCGTGGAATTTTTTAATACTTCCGTCAGTGAGCATCCAGCAGGCCTGAAAATCCATTTTGCTGAAACTTTCGATTTGAGTGATTTGCGCTTATTTCTCACCGAAACGGTATTTAGTGGACTATTTTCGGCTATAGAGTTTTTCGTCGGCGCCGGTCAGTTTAAAGGTCAAGTCTATTTCTCTTATCCACAACCAAGCTATTGGCAAAAGTATCACAATGCGTTTGGTGACAATATACAGTTCAATCATTCGGTCACTGAAATCATCATTTCATCGTCTCTATTATCGGTGCCTTCACCGACAGCTGACACTGAGTTGCACAAGCAAGCAGTGGCGATCTGTGGACAGCAACTAAAAGAAATAACAGCGGATAAGGCAGGAGGCCCTAGCCTGTCGATTGAACAGAGGGTATCAACACTACTATTTGAAAATCCAGGCAGGATATGGAGCTTAAGTGAAGTGGCAGAAAAGCTGTGTATGAGCCCGCGCACAGTCATTCGAAAACTACATTCAGAGGGCACTCAATTCCAGATAATTCGTGACGAGCTAGCGAAAAAACAAGTGGCCAACTACTTAGCTGATGCCAGTTTATCTGTGGAAAGTGTCGCCCATTTAATGGGGTTTAGTGATGTATCTAGCTTTAGGCGCAGTTTCAAACGGTGGTTTGGACAAACGCCATCGCAGTATATCGCCAGAGCCAGGGGAGCCGATGCGCAACTTGGTGGCGGCAGCAGCCCTTAAACTATCAAGCATTGATCAATAAAGCTTTAATGCGTTTATAAAATCGTAAATTTGGCGCGGTTTTCTCGTGAAAAGATGCACGCAAATGGCACTGACTCGACGCTAGGAATAGCCTGGCTGGTTTAGAGAGGCAGTGCCGTGGTGTATTTTTTCTGACGCAAAATAAGATGTGTTG
>CBFHVP010000152.1:0-2961 GCA_965659315.1 uncultured Porticoccaceae bacterium
CACCGCTGGGCCAGCAATTTGCTGGCCAAAGTCGACAACACGAACCCCTTCGAGGGGTAATTGCTTATGATTTTGCATAGGATCGTACACCGCTAACCTGTTATGGACGCGATAGTAAAAACCTACTGTGGGTGACGCCAGCAACAAAAAAGTTGCCTCAGGCATGGTTTTTTTTATGGCTATAAAATCGCGACAAAATACCGCTAATTTAGCGCTTGCATCGGCTTTTTATATGAATAACAATATGTTTTGTATCGTTTTAAATAAAAATTACAATAATGATTTCTAGGGAATAATTATGTCGCAGCACAATTCAGGTTTTCTCAATGGCATTCACCCGATGATGGCGATTGGTTCTGCGGGGTTGGTGGCTGCCTTTGTGCTGTTTACATTAATCAGCCCGCAAACAGCTGATGGGCTGTATAGCTCAGCGCGAGACTTTATCGCCGCTGAACTCAGTTGGTATTACATTTTATTGATGAATCTGTATATCGCACTGGCCTTAGTGCTAGTGTTCAGCCGCTACGGCACCATTCGACTGGGCGCTGACTCCGATAAACCCGAATTTGGCTATTTCGCCTGGTTCTCAATGCTGTTTGGTGCCGGTATCGGTATCGGCATTCTATTCTGGAGCATTGCCGAGCCGATGTATTATCTGCAAGGCAACCCCTTTATCGACGCCGATCAAGCATTGACTGCCGACGCTGCTCAGGTGGCCATGCGTGTAACTATCTTTCACTGGGGTCTGCATGGCTGGGCGCTCTATGCCATGCTGGGCCTATGTTTTGCCTACTTCAGTTATCGCAAAGGCCTACCCCTATCCATTCGCTCAGCACTGTACCCAATACTGGGTGAGCGCATCTACGGCCCGATTGGTTATATCGCTGATTTATTAGCAGTGCTGGGTACTGTATTTGGTATCGCCACTTCATTGGGCATGGGCGCCCAGCAAATGAATGCCGGTATCAGCTATTTGCTCGGTATCGATATCAGTACAGAGACGCAGATAGTGCTGATTGCCATTATTTCTATTGTCGCCACTATTTCTGTATTAACTGGTGTTAACCGCGGTATTCGCATACTCAGTGTGCTTAATATGCGCCTGACCATGCTGATACTGGCACTGTTCTTTATTTTTGGCCCAACGGTTTATTTACTCAGTGCTATCGGCGCTAATACCCTCGACTACCTGACTAATGCGCCTGCTCTGGGTGCCTGGTTGGCGCCCGCCGAGCACCGTCAATGGCAGAGTGATTGGACAATTTTCTACTGGGGTTGGTGGATCGCTTGGTCGCCGTTTACCGGCATTTTTATCGCTCGCATCTCGCGTGGGCGCACCATCAGAGAGTTTTTATTGGGGGTACTTGGCGCACCGACAATATTAACAATTTTGTGGATCACCCTGTTTGGTAATACCGCTATGTCGATCGAATTATTTGCTGATGGTGGCGTTGTTGCTGCGGTTAATGATGATCGCACCACCGCATTATTTAAGACCATTGAACTTATGGATCTCGGCCTCTGGCTAACCGGTATTATGGCCACCATCTGCACGGTTATGTTGGTAACCTACTTTGTCACCTCCGCAGACAGTGCCACGCTAGTAATCTGTACCTTGGTCGCGATGGGTGACAATAATCCCCCCGCACGTCTGCGAATCTTCTGGGGTATTGCCATCGCCGCCGTTGCCTCGGTGCTGTTATTTGCCGGCGGCTTACAGAGTTTACAAACCGCCTCAATAGCCGCGGCACTGCCATTTTCTGTGGTACTTGTGCTGGCGACCTATGGCCTACTCAAATCACTCTATATTGAGGGCCGCACAATCAATACTAAGCAACAACAGGAGGGCTAATGATGTCGACACAAATAATCTTACCGCGCATCCTGCAAGTGGGTGCAGGGGCCAGCACTGAAGCCGGCACTATTCTTAAAAGTCTCGGCTGTCAGCGCCCACTGATTGTCACCGACAATATGATGGTGCAATTGGGTTATGTTAGTCGTCTTCAAGAGAGTCTTGCAGGCTGTGCAATCAGTGCGGATATTTTTGCTGACACCGTACCTGAACCAACCGTCAATTCGATTCAAGCCGGTGTCGATAAAGTGCGTCAGGGTAACTATGACAGCATTATTGCCATTGGTGGCGGTAGCCCCATCGACAGCGCCAAAGCTATTGCCATATTGGGCAAATACGGCGGCGTAATGCGCGACTATAAATTCCCCCGCATCGTCAATGAACCGGGACTACCGATTATTGCTATTCCCACCACCGCCGGTACTGGGTCGGAATGCACTAAGGTGACCATTATTACTGATGAAACTAACGATGAAAAAATGCTCTGCGTTGGCATTGGTTTTATGCCCACAGCGGCATTGGTCGACTACAGCCTAACCTTAAGCCTGCCGCCCCGCACCACCGCGGATACTGGCATAGATGCCCTGACTCATGCGATGGAAGCCTATGTTAGTAAAAAAGCCAGTCTCTACAGTGATAGTCAGGCAATTGCCGCAATGAAATTACTGGCCCCCAATCTGCGCACGGCATTTCATCAGGGCGATAATGCCACAGCGCGGGAGCAGATGATGCTCGGTGCAACATTGGCCGGAGTGGCATTTTCCAATGCCTCAGTGGCGCTGGTGCATGGTATGTCGCGGCCTATTGGCGCGTTCTATCATGTGCCTCATGGCCTGTCTAATGCCATGCTGTTACCAGCGGTGACCGAGTTCAGTATTCCTGCGGCAGCGCAGCGCTATGCCGACTGTGCCCGCGCGATGGGCGTGGCCGCTATTGATGACAGTGACGCGGTTGCCAATAGCAAACTGATGGATGAGCTCTACGCCATCAATGCAGAACTGCAGGTACCGAGCCCAGAACAATTCGGTATTGATCGCGACCACTTCTTTAACAACCTCGAGGTTATGGCTGAACAGGCTCTTGCTTCGGGGTCACCGGGCAATAATCCA
>CBFHVP010000153.1:0-2643 GCA_965659315.1 uncultured Porticoccaceae bacterium
GCTGTATCCCCAATATGGTGGTTATGGCACCGTCCGATGAAAATGAAACCCGCCAGTTGCTGTATAGCGGTTTTATCCATCAGGGCCCCGCGGCTGTGCGCTACCCAAGAGGCACTGGCCCCGGTGCGGCAATTGAAAAAACCATGACCGCAGTGCCGATTGGTAAGGGCGTTATGCGCCGCTCTGGCGCTCAGGTGGCGATTTTAAATTTTGGCACCACCCTGGCCGCAGCAATGGCCGCCGCTGAACAGCTCAATGCATCGGTGGCAGATATGCGTTTTGTAAAGCCTATCGATGAGGATTTAATTCGCCAGTTGGCCGCTGACCACCAACTGTTGGTCACCGTGGAAGAAAACGCTGTCGCTGGCGGTGCCGGTGCGGCTGTTAGTGAGTTTTTAGCTGAGCAAGCACTGGTGATGCCAGTGCTGCACCTCGGCCTGCCAGATCAGTTTATCGACCATGGTAGCCACAACCAACAACTCAGTGCCGCCGGTTTGGATGCGGCAGGTATTGCACAGAGTATTGAACAACGGCTCAGCTTACTTAAGCTGCCCAATCAAGCAACCCAGTAAAATAATAAGAGGCAATACGATGAAATTCTATGATTGCACCACAGCCCCAAGCCCGCGTCGGGTACGCATTTTTATGGCGGAAAAAGGGATTGAGATCGAAACCATTCAAATTGATCTTGCCAATGGCGAGCAGTTCTCGGAGTCTTTTAAAGCAATTAATCCCCTCTGCGAAGTGCCCTTATTGGTATTAGATGATGGTACGAGCATCAGTCAGATCAGTGCGATCTGCCGTTATCTTGAGGAAATTTATCCCGACAATCCACTGCTTGGCCGCACACCGGTTGAGCGCGCCGTGGTCGAGTCGTCTAATCAGCAGTTACAGATGAATGGGTTTGCCGCGGGTGCGGAAGCGTTTCGCAATGCCACCCCCGGCTTTAAAAATAGAGCCATGCCGGGGCCGCATAACTACAGCCAGATTCCCGAGTTAGCAGAACGGGGCCAGCAGCGACTGGATAATTTGTTTAGCGATTTAGAGGCGCATTTGGCTAACAGCGAGTTTATTGTTGGCGACTATTATTCTATCGCTGATATTTCTGCTCTCTGCGTTATCGACTTTGCTAAATGGGTGAAAAAGCGTATTCCTGAAGACTACAGCAATCTTCAACGCTGGTACGACCAAGGGAGTCGCCGGCCCTGCGCTAAAGCCTAAGCTTTACAGTTACTATTGCGTCACCGTAAATCCGGGGGTGGCGCTGACAGTTTTGCCATCGCTGTAACTGACATTGATCGCCTGATCAGTGAAGTTATACACCACGTAACTTCTCACACCGTCTTTATCAAAGGCCAGTGCTGCCGGATAGTTCGCTGTCAGTGTCGGTTCGTTGGGATCGCTCTTGCCAGTCTGTAACTGACCCAGTGCATTAAAGGTGTGGATCCAATGATAGGTATGCGCCTTCGACTCACCTGCTTCAGGGGTATAACTGCCCGCACTGTTGTAATCGGCAATCGCCGATTCCGCATCCACCATAGCCCAAAGATTCCACCATAGATCGCGCCATTGATCTTCAGGTAACCCAGAGGGGTTATCATTGGAAGACTCGCTTAACCCCAGAGCCACATAGTCTTCCATATAGTCTGAATATAGGCCTACATGCAGTATAAGCGGACTGGAGGGCAACCCTTGAATGCCTAAAATATGGGCAAAATCAGGACTAAACCAAGTGTTTAAATCAGCGCCATTGCCCCAGATAATGGAGGTGGTAATTCTGTTATAGCCATCGGGGAAGTTATCGGCATCGGCACTAACATTATTGAAGCCATCAATATTATTCCAATACTCCCAGTAGGCAGCGCCGGTAGAGGCATGCAGATACATCCCGCGCTCAGTTAACTCAGTTTTTCCCGTGGTCAAGCCATAGAGAACAATTGCGCCATAGGCAGTGGCCGCCTCGGAGGTGGACTCATTATTATTGCCGAGTGCAAAGTTCATCTGACCATCGGCCCAAGAGAAGCCATTGGCCGGGTCAAAGTTACGCATATGAGGGAATAATGTGTCGCCCTTATCTGCGGCATAATCACGAATCAGTAACTCAATCATGGGCCCATACTGGTCTTCACCACACCATGCTTGATCGACGCGGCATATCTCGGCGGCCGCACGCACAAAATAGCCATAGTGGAAATGGTGATCGGCAATGCGCTGATGTGAGCCATAGGATTCATCAAAGCCAAATAAGGTATTCCAGTCATCATCGTAGACAAAGTATTTTTTGGTATTGAGCGTGCCATCTGTCTCGGCGGTAAACCAGTCTTCAAGCTCTGCCTTGAGCCAGGTAATCAACTGATTCGCCTCAGTCTGCATACCCAGAGAATTCGCAATAGCAGCAAGTTCAGCGACCTTGCCATAGTTTTTTCCCGACCAGTAGGTATCGGTATTTTCAACGCCATTAGTGCCAACATTCCAAGTACCCGAGCCCTGATTAATAAAGTCAGTAACCAAGTCCTCAAGGGTAGCTTGATCAAGGCTATCGCCTGTCACCGGCAAGGTGGGTAACACGCCGACATAGGGTAGTTGATAACTAAATTGATCAACCTCGGCAAATTTCACCATACCCCGGGCACTGCGTATCTT
>CBFHVP010000154.1:0-2547 GCA_965659315.1 uncultured Porticoccaceae bacterium
GAAGGTGGTCAAATTCAGGTGCAGTATGGTGAGTTCTTCGAGGGTGAGCAGTCGACGCGAGTCTCGGCTAATGGCGGTTTTGCTATTGGTGACAATGGTTTCTTAAACCTTAGTTTCGAGAGCGTTGATAACGATGCGCTATCACGCGGTGTGCAGCGCCCTGTTGCTCAAGGCCTGATTGATGCAGGAGTCACTGGTGTGGGTGCCGACTCTCCTTTTGGTGATGCACCTTTTGTGCAGACTTGGGGTCGTCCTGAAACCAGTGGTGATCGGTTGTTCTTTAATTCTGGGTTCGAGCTAAGTAATGGTGGTGAAGTCTATATGCATGGTGGCTATGCTGAGACCGATGGTCGCTATCGTTTTTTCTATCGTAACGGTTATGTTTCAGACTGCTCGCTAGGCCACAAAGACACTATAAAAGTGCTATGTCAGGATCCTAACTGGGTGGCGGGCACTTTACGTCAGGGCTTTACCCCCTATCTTGATGGCGCTCAGACCGATCGGTCGTTAGTTGCCGGTATTAAGGGTGAGATGCCAAGTGGTGTTACTTATGATATCAGTGTTGGCAATGGTGTTAATGAGTTGCGCTATGTTTTAAACAACACCATTGCATCAAATCTGGGTGTTGCCGCCGATGGTAGTTTCCAGCGAAATTTTGATCTAGGTGGTTACGATCAAGAGGAAACCAATATCAATGCTGACTTTAGTAAAGCATTAAGCACCGATGTCAATCTGGCTTTTGGTATGGAATGGCGTGAAGAGACCTTTACTACCTTATCCGGTGAGCAGGCTGCGATTGATGGTAATACCAGTGGTATGTCAACCGCTCAACCTGAAGCTGCGGGTGACTTCTCACGAGATAATATCGCGCTATATGCTGATTTGGAGCATGATATTAGTGATGACCTGTTAATGCAGTATGCAGTGCGTTATGAGGACTTCTCTGATTTCGGTAGCACGGTAAACGGTAAAGTGGCGGGGCGTTATACAGTTAATGATTCCCTGACATTGCGCGGTTCTATGTCGACTGGTTTCCATGCACCGACACCTGGTCAGGCCAATGTCAGTACCATTATTACTACCTTTGATACGTCTTCTGGTCTGCAAGTTGAACAGGGCTTAGTGCCATCAACAAGCGCTGCTGCATTGTCTGTGGGGGGTGCTCCGTTGAAAGAGGAGGAGTCGGTTAATTTCAGTCTTGGTTTTACCTCGGAGATTGGGGATAACACCACATTGACCTTTGATATGTATCAAATCGAGGTGGATGATCGCATCTACCGCACCCAGGATATTGAGACAGCGGCAGGCGGTAATATCTCTTTCTATACCAATGCATTGGATGTTGAGCATCAGGGCTTTGATTTGGTTTTATCCTCAAGCTTTGAGTTGATATCTGGTATGGAGACGGTAGCCAGCCTTGCTTATAACTATAATAGCATCGACGTAACTGATCAGAAGATGGTCGGGGACATTAAGCCTGTTAAAGATAGTTTGGTTGAAGATATTGAGAATAACTACCCTGAAGATCGTTGGGTTCTTAATACTATGACCAATATCAATGATAAGTTAAGTCTGATGGCTCGTCTGAACTTCTATGGCGAACATTATGATGAGCGCGGTACTATCGGAGCAGACACTGACCCGTCAGCGGAAATCGATAGTATTATCTACATGGATATTGAACTGGGTTATGATGTCAGTGACAACCTGCGAATCACTGCTGGTGGCTCTAATATCTTTGATGAGTACGTTGATGAGATTGGAGCACCCAATGCCAACCGTATGAGTGTGGGACTGCAATACCCACGTCGTACCGCGGCTAACTACGAAGGTGGTTCTTGGTATTTACGGGCTAACTACAGCTTCTAATAAGAAATAGCTGAGCGGGCTCATCCATTTTTTCCTGTTTACATGGTGTTGAATAATGAGTCTGACTCAGCGAATTGTTGTAGCAATGCTAATGGGCCTCCTGATGGGGGCCCTTCTTAATATTGTATCTAGCGGTAATCTCTTACCAGTTGCCATCAGTGGTTGGCTGGATTTCTATCTGGTTGATGGTCTGTTTGATGCTGTGGGCCAAATCTTTGTTCGCTCACTTAAATTACTTGTTGTTCCCTTGGTCTTTGTATCACTGATTTGTGGTGTCTCGTCGCTGGGTAATAATTCGCGTATGGGGGCGGTTGCAACCAAAACGGTTGCGCTATATATGACCACCACGGCGATTGCTATTGCCTTGGCCATTTTTGTGGCGGTAATCATTCAACCCGGTGTCGGTATTGATCTGGCGTTGGCTACGGAATTTGTTGCCAAAGAGGCGCCACCTCTTAAAACCACATTGATTAATATTTTTCCTAGCAACCCCGTGCAATCGATGGCCAATGGCAGCATATTGCAGGTGATTGTATTTTCTTTACTAATGGGCTTTGCTATTTCACAAAGCGGTGAAAAGGGCCAGCGTGTCAGCAGCTTTTTTAATGACCTCAATGAAGTCATTATGAAGATGGTGATGATTTTAATGAAATTGGCGCCCTACGGTATTTTCTGTCT
>CBFHVP010000155.1:0-2542 GCA_965659315.1 uncultured Porticoccaceae bacterium
ACTCGCCGCACATCCATCGATACCAGTATATCTCCCAACTGCTTTGAGCTATCTGCGCCAACAATAACATCTGATACAGTGCTAAATAGAAAATCTTGCATAATTCACCTTGTATTATTTTTTACGCAACGAGAGTCCGTTAATAAACAAATTAAAATAGGCTGCCGATAACCCTGACGCCTGATTATCTGTCACCCAATGCGCGAGATCAGGGCTAGCTTCCACTGCACCAGATAGTATATTTTGCGCAATAGTGACATCAATAGCGCGCAATGTACCATCATCAAAACCTTGACTGATATAGGTACCAAGAATCGTACTGTTGTTTTGCGTAGATTTGAGAATATCACTGCGATGTTTTTCATCCAGCGAGGGCAATGCACGATAACGAATCAATGGTCCTTGATCGCTGAACTGTATATTGAATAAAAAGCGCAATGACCGCTCGACTTTTTTCAGCCCACTGACCTCGGCTAATCCAGCATTCTGTAACAGCCAAGCTTCAACCCCTAAGGTACGCTTAAAACACTGGTATAAAAGTTCTTCTTTATTTTTTATATGGTAGTAAAAGGCACCTTTGGTAACCTCTAATGCGCTGGCAATGTCATCCAGCGAGGTACCTTTATACCCTTTGTGGTTAAAGTGTATTGAACCCACGCGATAGAAGGCCTCACGCTTAACACTATGTTGCAACTCTCGATCAAAATTATCCAAAGGGAGATTATTTAGCTGTGGAAACTGCAGTTCACTAAATTCATGGGGCTGCGCGGCTAGGCCATTGAGTAAAATATCCAATACGCCATCAATGACGGGTTCAGGGTCGGCGGCATGAGAACGATTAAGCCATACTGGGAACCATTGTAAGATAGAAAAAATACCGGAGGTGAGCACGGCTGAATCAATATCTTCAATAACACCTTCTTCGATACCTTGCTCAACCATTTTCTGGCAGCCGGAAAACACCTGTGCCCAACGCTGCTCAATATCTGCGGCATGATGAGTGTCTAGTGCGGACACTTCAGTGAGCATAGCAAAATGAGGTGCAACTCCGCGCAATGTGTCTACGTACTGATAAAAGTGCCCCTTGACCATAAAGGCAATTTTATCGATACCCGAAGCAGATAATTGATTAGCCTCTTGCATACGCTCCATCCACATATCACAGCTGGACAAATAGCATTGATAAATCAACTCTTCTTTGGTTTTAACGTAATAATAAACACAGGTCTTGGTCAATTTCATACTGCCTGCGATATCAGCCAAGGTGGTGGCGCGAGAGCCCTGCCAATTAAAGAGTTGTGCCGCTTCGGACAAAATAGACTGAAATTTCAGCTGATGCTGACGCCCTTTAGAGAAAGGCGATTCCAATGACTGGCTATTAAATGGCTTCATCGCAAATCAGATGTCTCGAGTTCAATAGTTATACCAAGCAGAAGAATAACATACTCAAGTACTAGTTAAAGCCCGCAATAGCCTCTATCAAAACTAGACTAGGGCCGTGTAAATCATCTTTATTGAGGCAATTACCAATACTACAGCCAATAATTTTTGCAGTGTTAACGATGAGGCGCGATGGGAGGCCAGCTCAGCACCGACTAGACAACCAATAAAAGCAGCGATTAATAACCAACCCGAGCCCATAGGCCAAGACTGGTCGCTGATCAGATAACCGCTCAGCCCACCGACGGAGTTAAGTAAAATAAACCCAGCTGCAACTGCGGCACTCTGACGCATGCTGCACCAACCAAAAATAAGTACTATGGGGCTGAGAAATACACCGCCACCAATGCCCGTAAGGCCCGACACAAAACCAAGGCATGCGCCAACCAAAACAATTAAACCAAGTGGGGGAAGTTGAATATGTCGGACACCATTGGTTATTAACAACATTCGAATAGCGGCAAAAAGCAACAAAGCACCGACCAATAGTCGATAGGCTAATGCATCAATACTGATCATGCCGCCAACAAATGCCATCGGCGTCGACGCAAGAACTAGCGGCCAAAACAAACTATAGGGCATCATTTGATAGGGTTTAAATCGGTAGAGTAACCAACAGGTAACGACGATATTCATTACTAATGCAGTGGGACGCATGGTCTCCGGAGCCAACCCCCAGAGAGCCATCGCCGCTAAATAGCCGGATGCGCCACCATGGCCAACAGAAGAATAAAGAACCGCCATTGCCAGAACAGCAATGAGTAACCAGTAATCATAAGCAAAGACAAATAATGTCGCCAACGGGACTATCCTCCCGTCATATTCATAAAGCGCACTATATCAACTTGCTCGGGGTCGAAGTAATGACGTTCAGGCTTGATCCGCATCGCCTCAACAATGCTGTTTTTAAGTCGTTTGCTATCACCGGGATGGTTACGTAACACTTCGCGCAAATCGACGCTGTGTTCGTTGCCAAGGCAGAGTAAAAGACGCCCTTCTGCTGTCAGGCGAACACGATTACAGGTACTGCAAAAGTTATTTGATAACGGTGATATAAAGCCAATCTTGGACTCAGTATTAGCCACTCTGGCATAGCGAGATG
>CBFHVP010000156.1:0-1915 GCA_965659315.1 uncultured Porticoccaceae bacterium
GCGTTTGTACAGTCTAATCAGACGTTCCACATGAGTTTGACTAATTGATAGCTCCACGGAGTAGGTGTCTTGACCTGACGGTTCAATTTTAACGGTTTCTGCTCCCATGATAGTACCCCGAACTGCAGCGCTCATTACGTCTGAAGTTAGAATTGCTTCCGCAACGGTTGTTTGGGCATCTAATTGCACGCCATGGATCTGTTCGGTCAGAACGCGGTAGGCATCTAGTCTGGCTGCACGAATTGCCAATAGCCTGCGTTGGTTTAAATTTTTTGATTGTTGAACTGCGATTGATGAGAAGCCAACCGCTTTAATTGCAGGGGCAACGTAAGTTGGAGCGCTTGCAAGTGTACTCTCTGCGAGGATCATTTGGGTGTTTTGAAGGCCAATCCTTTTTGACTTCAAAGTAGCCCTGGAGTGTTGCGAGCTATCTGGTGATGGTAAAAAGGAGATCCCTGATGAATCACAAGCCGATACGAATATACTGGTGGCCATAATACCAACAGTTAGTGGGATAGATGCTGAGCGCATGATGCGTTCCTTTCAAAAATAGTCATCTCTGGGACAAAGCAACAACTATGCCAGAAACAAGCTTCAAAAATTAAATCTCGCTTTAGAGATTACCAAGCGCATGATTTTAAGTGAACAATATAAGTATGGCACGCTTTGTGCTTGTATCTAGACCAAGAGCTGCTAACGATCATTAATCGATAATTAATGTTTATTATCAGCATTTTAATTTGTCATTTATTTGACGCAAGTGAGGGAATTACGCATGCAGCAGAGCCAGACCATAGGGTTTGCCATGGGAGACATAAAAAAAATGTCTGGCTCATTGCTGCCCGTTGGCATTCTTGCTCTGGTTGGAATGCTAGTATTACCATTACCGGTGGTGTTGTTAGACCTGTTCTTTGTTTTTAACATCACAATTTCCCTACTCATCTTAATGGTGGCACTGCACACCCATCGTCCGCTTGATTTCTCTTCTTTTCCAAATTTATTACTATTAGCAACAGTCTTGAGGCTAGGTTTAAACGTAGCCTCAACAAGAATAGTTTTGTCAGAGGGTCATAATGGGGCTGATGCGGCCGGTAAGGTTATCCAGGCTTTTGGAGAGTTCATTGTGGCCGGCAATTATGCTGTCGGCCTGTTTGTATTTGCTATTCTGGTAATAATTAACCTAGTGGTTATTACAAAAGGTGCTGGGAGGGTGTCTGAAGTTTCCGCAAGGTTCACGCTCGATGCAATGCCCGGAAAACAAATGGCGATTGATGCTGATCTCAATGCTGGAGTTCTGACCCCAGAAGAAGCGACAGATCGTAGGGCTGATGTCTCAAAGGAGGCAGATTTTTACGGCTCAATGGACGGTGCTTCTAAGTTTGTCAAAGGAGACGCAATTGCCGGCATATTGATTTTAGCAATTAATGTGATCGGTGGCCTGATAATTGGAATTGCTCAACACGACTTGAACGTTTCTCAAGCAGCCGAATTCTACATTCTTCTTTCAATTGGAGACGGACTGGTAGCACAAATTCCGTCGTTGTTACTTTCGATAGCTACAGCAATCATAGTTACGCGTGTGTCGTCTTCAGAAAACATGTCTGACCATATAACTCGTCAAGTGAACCTTTCGGCGGCTTGGCTACCTACGTCTTTGGTGATGCTAGCGTTAGGTTTGGTGCCTGGCATGCCTAACATCCTTTTTATCGGCTTTTCAGTAATCACTGGATTTCTTGCTTGGAATTCCCGGAGAGCGGAAGTTTCTGCATTATCTGATGAAGTGATTGCCGAAGAAGGTGACGATACAGCGGAAGAGGTGGAATTTGGATTAGTAGACGTAAAAGATGCATCAAAGATTTCTGTTAATATCGGTTATGGGCTGGTACCGCTCGTAGACGAAGGGAAAGCAGACAAC
>CBFHVP010000156.1:1924-2524 GCA_965659315.1 uncultured Porticoccaceae bacterium
TTAAAAGATGCATCAAAGATTTCTGTTAATATCGGTTATGGGCTGGTACCGCTCGTAGACGAAGGGAAAGCAGACAACCTGGTACCTAAAGTAACTCGCTTGAGGAAAGAAATTTCTAAGGCACTGGGGTTCATCGTTCCGGGGGTGCGAATTCGTGATGATTTAAACTTAGAGGCGTCTCAGTATCAGATAAAGATTGGCCAAAAAATTGTAGCGGATGACATTATTTATGCGGATAAAAAACTAGCGATAGCCGGTGACAGTACTAATCTTGAAGTATCTGGTCTAAAAGTTAAGGAGCCAGCTTTTGGTGTCGATGCATATTGGATTGATAAGGAACTTCAAGCCGATGCCGAAGCGAAAGGCTATGTGATAGTTGAGCCTGATGATGTTTTAACAACTCACCTGAACCAGATTATTAATGGTTATGCATCTGATTTATTAGGCCAGGAAGAAGTCCAGGAGTTATTGGATAATTTGAAAGTATCATATCCTAATTTAGTGGATACGGTAGTTCCAAAAGTGATGCCCTTAAATCAGGTGACTTCAGTTATGAAGCGCATACTTGAAGAGGGCGTACCAATATCTGATTTGAGATTA
>CBFHVP010000157.1:0-2495 GCA_965659315.1 uncultured Porticoccaceae bacterium
AAACCATGCCATTGTTATGCCCGATGCCGATATGGATAACGCTGTCGCCCAGTTATTAGGCGCCGCCTTTGGCTCTTCTGGAGAGCGCTGTATGGCGCTATCTGTGGCTGTGGCTGTTGGCGATGCAGCGGCCGATGCCCTAGTCAGTAAAATGCAAGCGGCGATGCAAGATTTAAAAATCGGCCCCTGCCATGATGCTAATAATGACTTTGGCCCAGTGATCACTGAACAACATCAACAAAAGGTGTTTGGCTATATCGATAGCGCGGAACAGCAAGGTGCCGATATTGTGGTTGATGGCCGCAACCCCAGCATCGCAGGCTATGAGAATGGATTTTATGTTGGCGGTACCCTAATCGATCGTGTTACTGCTGATATGGAAAGCTATAAGGCAGAAATCTTTGGCCCCGTATTGCAGGTGGTTAGAGTCGACAGTATGCAGGCGGCAATGGACCTTATTGATAGCCATGAATATGGCAATGGCACCTGCATCTTTACCCGCGATGGTGAGGCAGCACGCTACTTCTCTGACCATATTCAGGTGGGTATGGTGGGGATTAATATCCCGTTACCGGTGCCTGTGGCCTACCATAGTTTTGGTGGCTGGAAACGCTCATTATTTGGCGATCTGCATGCCTACGGTCCCGATGCTGTGCGTTTTTACACCAAGCGAAAAACCATTACCCAGCGCTGGCCCTCAGCTGGTGTTCGTGAGGGTGCGCAGTTTTCTATGCCAACCATGAGCTAAGCCAGACGATGAGTAGTCGAGAAAAAGGGTCTGCCATTAGTCGCGTAATGCAGATTATTGATGCAGTAGCTACGGCTGAACGACCGCTGTCGCCGGCGGATCTCGCCTGTCAGTTGGCCATTCCCAAACCGAGTATTCATCGTTTGTTAAATCAGCTGGAGAGCGATGGTTTTATTCAGACCAATATGCGCGGCATGATAGTCCCTAGCGCCAAAATGCATGGTATTGCCTGGGGTGTGCTGCATAGCGATCGCTTTAGCACCTCGCGCCGCGCTATTTTACAGCGGCTTACCGAGGAGATTGGCGAAACCTGTGGTATTGCCATCCCCAATGGCACGGAGATGATTTATTACGATAGAGTGCAAACCGATTCACCATTGCAAATTAACTTGCAGGTGGGGAGCCGTACCCCGATCTGGTGCACTGCCAGTGGCAAACTGTACCTTAGCTCGCTGCCCAAGGAAAAGCGTCAACGGCTGATTAATAATCTGTCATTAACCCGCTACACCCGCAATACCATGGTTGATGGCAACGCACTGGAAACTGCGGTACAGCAGATAAAAATACGTCGCCTAGGTATAGACAACGAAGAGTTTGTCGATGGTATGGTGGCCTGCGCAGTACCGGTAACTAATAGCAGTGGCACGCTGTGTGCCTGCCTGTTTACTCATGCTCCGGTGATTCGTAAAAGCCTTGATAGTTTGCTTGGTTATCAGACACAACTGCAGAGTGCGGCGCAAGAACTGGGTTATCTTATTGATAATCCCGATCAGTAAATAACCGCTTGCGGGGACCAACTAATGAAGAAAAGACTACCGCCATTAAATTGGCTTCGTTCATTTGAGGCCTCCGCTCGCCACCTAAACTTCACCTTGGCGGCAACCGAATTACATATGACTCAGGCCGCGGTGAGCCAGCAAATCAAAGGCTTGGAAACCACATTAGGCTGTGCCCTATTTATCCGCCTACCCCGAGGTCTCGAACTGACCGATGCCGGTCGCGCCTATATCCCAGGTGTGCGCGAATCAATTGAAAAACTGGCTCTGGTGACGGATGAGGTATTCGGTAAAGAACGCAGTCATACGCTGACTGTGCGGGTGAATTTAGTGTTCTTTAATACTTGGCTTGCACCGCGGCTAGCGGACTTCCGTCGCCAGCATGCGGATATTGATCTGCGCTTTACCAGCAATATCTGGGTCGCCAATCAAGATAAAGAGGCCGATGTCGAAATACGCTATGGTAAAGGCACTTGGTCCGGTTTTAACTGCGATCGCCTGACCTGGGATGAGCTAATTCCCGTGTGTAGCCCAGAGTTGCTCGATGGCCAATTGCCACCACAGCAACCCGAAGACCTCAGTGAGTACACCTTACTGCATGTTATTGGTTATGAGGAGGGTTGGGGCTATTGGCTCAAGCAACTCGGCTATCACAGCATTGATGCCTCGCAGGGTATTCATTTTGATTCATTGATGACGGCCATGGAGATGGCCGCCCATGGTCATGGCGTCGCCCTGAGTCGCACCTCACTGATTAAACCCATGTTAGATAATGGTCGTTTAATCACGCCCTTTGCCGACACTACCGGCACCTCTGAATCATTTTTCTTGGCCACACCTTCAGATAAGCCGGTGCGGCCTCATGTGCAGAAATTTCAGCAATGGTTAATTGATCAGGCTGGCGCTAGCTGAAGTAACCTAGAAGCAACCTAGTCGCCGGCGCCCGCACGCGAGCTATCAGTGGATTCAAC
>CBFHVP010000158.1:0-2424 GCA_965659315.1 uncultured Porticoccaceae bacterium
AATACGCCAGTCCTTGGGAATAAATAAATCTCCAGCGTCAGGCGATAAACTGCCGAGCAACAATTTAAACAGACTCGATTTACCGCAACCATTGGCACCAATAATACCGATATGTTGTCCTGGATGGATAACCAACTGTGCTTGGTTAAGCAGCACCTTGGTTCCTCGGCGCAGTTCAATCTCTGTCAGTGAAATCATAATGAGTCTAATAGCTAATAATGGTTACAGGCGCTAATGGTTACAGGCGCTAATGGTTACAGACGATAGTACAAGGCATTGCGCAGCCCCGATATCACAGGTCATAATCCAATCTTTATAGTCCAACAATGATACCAAGTTAACGCCCGCTCAGGAGAATCAAATGCACTTTATTAGGGTCACCACCATAGCGGCGGTCTTGTTTATGCTGCTAGGATCGCATTCCAGCCTAGCCGCAGATACGCAGGCCCAGCAATTGATCAATCATCTGGCCAACTTTAGATTTGACCAATTGGGCAATCCACAGATAAAGACTGATTCCATTAAACCAGTTTCAGCGCCGGCCACGCGCCCGCACCGACTGCTAGTAGTAAGCGTAGAGTTTACAGACCTTGGCTACGACCGCTTTGCCGGCGATAAGCAACAGCATAAAAAGAACCGCAACTACCTGCAAAAGCTACTGTTCGATGGCTCGATCAATAAGCCTAAGATCGGCACCCTCTCCCACTATTACCGTCATCAATCAAAAGGCCAATACCATGTCACCGGCACCGTGCTACCGGTAGTTAAGGTCAATAAGCCTCTCTCTGACTACGGCCGACCCATACAAAATAGCGACGGTAGCTGGCGCAATGACAATAGTCCCGAAAAACTTGTTGCTGATGCGTTGGCGGTAGCTTACAAAAATAACCCTGACTTCCCTTGGTCAGATTATGATCGCTGGGACCCCAATGACTATGATGGTGACGGCAATCGTGATGAAGCCGACGGCTATCTCGATCATCTGGTGATCATCTATGCCGGTAAAGGGCAGTCCTCATGTCAGGGGCTGTATAAGCTCAATGAAAAATTTACCCATAATGCCAGCGCCGATATTTTCGATTCATTGCCGACCGATGAACAACAATGTGCAGACCGTATCTGGCCCCACCGCAGTTCATTAACCAACGCTATTGGTAAAGGCCCTGTTGTTGAGGGTCTGGTGCATGGCCGCGGCGGTATCGAAATTGGCGATGGTCTGTGGGTCTACGACTACAATATGCAGTCGGAATATACCGAGGTCTCAACCTTTATCCATGAGTTTGGCCATAGCCTGGGGCTACCTGATATCTACGCCCGCGCAACCAATAACTCCACCGCCTCTTGGGAAGTAATGTCGTCCACTACCTCACCGCAACCCCAAGAAATGAGCGCATGGTCGCGCATGATGCTGGGTTGGTTACAGCCCTGTGTTATCCGCCCCCAGGCATTCGGCGGCGGTAAGCGCCAGTCTTTCTATCTTAAAATCATGAACCAATGGTCCAACCGCCCTAACGAGTCCGCAATCGATGGTCTCTGCGATGCCGCTATGGTGATGCTGCCGCCAAAAGTGCGCCATCTCAGTCTTGGCCCACTGGGACAATCCCAAGGCAAACAAGCCATCTATACCGGTCAGGGCAATGATATGAATCATTACCTAACGCGGGCGTTTGATTTTACTCAGGTGCCACCCGAGCAACCGTTGCAATTAAGCTTTGATAGCTGGTTTAAAATTGAAGCGGACTGGGATTACCTCTATGTCGAAGCCAAGACTGCTAAGGGTGAGTACACCAGACTGATGCCAATAGATAAAGACGGCATCAGTGATAATTTATCCATTATGCCGTCCAAAAAAGGTCATGAGGGTGCCGGCTCGATCCCCGGCTTTACCGGCCGTTCAGGGGATATGGATGGTGATGGCAAAGTAGAGATTGCCGAAGGCTGCAACCCCGAACTCGACATAGCGATGGCAGAAGATCGCGTTGGTCAATCGGTTGATGACCCATGCCAAACCGCACTATGGATCAATGCCATATTTGATCTAGAAGCCTATCGCGGCCAGCGTATTAGCCTGCGCCTGCATTATTTTGCCGACGGAGCGGCGGTAGAGGATGGCGCGCTAATTGATAATATTCGTATTGATGCGCTCGACTATCTGGAGAATTTTGAAGGCACAACCATGGCCGGCTGGACCAGCGATGGCTTTACCCTGTCCACAGGGGAGCATCATCTCGCCGTACCCCATTATTATTTGTTGGAATATCGCGACCCCTATGCTGAGTTTAAGCGCGCGACCAATTACGATGCCAACCTCGCCAAACCAGGGTTTATTTTCTATCGCAATAAAGCGGGGCAATTCGAGGCATTTAATGCCAACTATCGGCCCGGAGTATTAGCCTGGTATTACAATGGCGAGTATCTATGGAG
>CBFHVP010000159.1:0-2414 GCA_965659315.1 uncultured Porticoccaceae bacterium
AAATCGTTGGGCAATTTCCGCATGGTCAATGATTTGCTTGTGCAGTACCCAGGTGAGGTGCTGCGCTACGTTATTCTGTCTTCTCATTACCGTTCAGAGCAGAATTTTGGTAAAGACTTACTTGATAGCGCATGGCGCTCACTGGATAGCTTGTATGGCTATTTGCGCGGACTCCCTGAAGCTGCGGCTGTAATCAATCGAGAGAGCGCTGGTTTTAAAGCATTACTCGATGACCTTAATACGCCGGTGGCGATCAGTGAACTCTATCGTTTAGCCAAGGAAATGCATACGGCCTCTGATAGCGAAAAGGCCGCGTTGCACAGTGAGTTGATGGGTCTGGCCGAGTTGATGGGGCTATTGCAGCAGGATCCAGAGCAGTGGTTCAAACAGTCTCGAGATGGTCAAGCAGAGTCAATTAGTGAGGCTGAGATCGAGCGGTTAATAGCCAAACGACAACAGGCTAAAGCAGATAAGGACTACGCCGGTGCGGATCAAGTGCGACAACAGCTACTTGAGCAAGGCGTTGTGCTTGAGGATAGTCGAGAGGGTACCAGTTGGCGCCGCAGTTAGTCCGCTAGCTCTACGTTGAGCATCGCCTCAATTTCGAAGGTCTCCAGCATATCGACGCCCCTGCGTAATAGGTCATTGGCTAGCGCTGGGGTGGCCACCTCGTAAGCAACCAATAGCGCATTTGCCAGTATCTCTTCCTGTTCCAGTCGGCAGTCCGTGGGAATAATCTTGTGGTCGGTATAAATATAATTGGGTTGTGCTGTTACCACCTCAGTATTGGCTAGATCCGCCCAGTTTTTTAGCACCACACCAACCATGGGCCAGCCTGCCTGTCTAGCGCTAATAGCCAATGGATAATCAAAGCTCATAATCACGGTTTGCGCGGCAACGGGTTGCAGAATCTGTTGCACTGTTGTGCTTATTAGTTCACGGCCACAGTGTTCGATTGATTCTTCCTTAATTTCAATAAAGGCCGTGACCTGGGGATTAGCAAGCAGAATATCGACTATTGTCTCTAGTGGAGAAATTGTCTCGTTTTCAAAAGCGCGCCCCAATCTACTCGGTTCACAGGCGGGGTAGGTTAATAATTTTTCTCGCGTGGTAGAGAAAACCTGTACCGGCGCACCGCTTACCCGCTGCAAGTCAGTATCATGATAAATAATAGGTAGCTTATCGCTGCTAAATTGCACATCTAACTCAATAAACAGGGCACCAGCGGCAATGGCTTGGTTAAGAGAAAGAGCGGTATTCTCCGGATATTGACCCTGATAACCGCGGTGGGCTACTAACTTACTGGGGTGGATCATAATTAAACACCTGATTCATTCCTGAGGGGGCTAATGGTATCCTTGTGTTACTACGAATCAAAGGAATAACCAATGTCCCCAGTGCTCTTCGAAGTGCGCGATAATGTCGCACTGATTACCCTTAATAACCCAGATAAGCGCAATATGCTTTCCTTGGAGGTATGTCAGCTGATTGTCGACGCTGTATCACAGGCAGAACAGCACCCAGAGGTTAAAGCCTTGATTGTCACCGGTAATGGCCCTGCTTTCTGTGCTGGTGGCCAACTCACCGATCTAACCCCTGATCAGCAGACCCTTGAATCTATTTATACAGGTTTTCTGAGTATCGCAAATTCCACCTTGCCGACAATTGCGGCGATTAACGGACCCGCTGTGGGTGCGGGCTTTAATATGGCAGTGGGCTGCGACGTGCGCATTGTGACCGAGCGGGCTCGATTTGAACCTCGTTTCTTTGGTTTGGGATTGCACCCAGGAGGTGGTAATACTTGGATGTTACGTCAATTAGTTAACTGGAATACCGCAGCTGGAATGTTACTTTTTTCACAGTCTATCAGTGGTCGCGAGGCCGTGGATAAAGGGTTAGCATGGAAATGTGTTGAAGCGGATAAGTTAGTTGATGAGGCATTTGCATTTACCGTCAATATTCGTCACTTACCTAAAGAGCTGCTGTTGAGGACTAAAGAGACGTTACGACAAGCAGGTGGCACCAATAGTCATCAGGAAATACTCGACAGGGAAACCACAGAGCAAATATGGTCGATTAACCAGCCCTTCGCGCGAGAGGCAATAGATGCAATGATCAATAAGATCAGCAGTAAGTAGTAAGATCTTTATGAACGGTTGTCAGTTATTGATTGACAGGATAAGACATAGATAGAAAGGGGGTTTAAATGGGGTGGACGACGGGGATTGAACCCGCGACCACCGGAATCACAATCCGGGGCTCTACCAACTGAGCTACGTCCACCATTAAACGCTGACTGCCGCTGGCCCTGCACACTTGAAAAAGTGGCGCGCCCGGCAGGATTCGAACCTGCGACCCACGGCTTAGAAGGCCGTTGCTCTATCCAACTGAGCTACGGGCGCACAATAAAAGCC
>CBFHVP010000160.1:0-2349 GCA_965659315.1 uncultured Porticoccaceae bacterium
TAGGTAAATCTCGACGAAAGCCTGGCACATTAGCATTCGCCAAATTATTGGCCAAATCAAATTTAAGATCCTTTAGACCCGTAATTGAGCTTAATGCCGTTTGAACCATTCTATCCATAGCGTAGAACCTTTAATTATAGTCTTATGTTAATAATGGTCTGCGTCATACTAGTCGTAGTTTCCATTGCCTTTGCCGCAGCTTGGTAATTACGTTGAGCCGTTATTAAGTTTACCAACTCTTCCGTAATATCTACATTGGAACGCTCCAGAGAACCTGAAAGAATATTTCCAAACCCATCCTCAGCAGCTTCACCTAATTCTGGGTCACCACTCGCAGCCGTAGACGTAAACGTGGAATTACCGATTTGTTTTAGCCCGCTGTTATTATTAAAGTTAGCAATAATAATTTTACCCAAGCTCACATTTTCACCGTTAGAATAACCTGCCAAAACATTGCCATAGTTATCAATTTCTAGATTGGTCAACCGACCAGCGGAAGCTCCGTCTTGGGAAACATTCTGCGCTGAAAATGGTTGTGCAAGTTGAGTGGCCCCCGAATAGTCAACAGTTATATTTGCGTTAGGCAAGCCATCATAAGTCACTTGTGTAATAGGGCTAATCAATGTGCCAGCCTTGTTAAATGTCAATTCACCGTCATCGAGGTATAGGGGATAGAAATCTTCCACTATATTATCAGAAAAATCATCAGTCCGTGTGGTTATTTCCCCTGCTGGTGAAACAAATAGTGGGCGACCTAATTCATCTGTGGCTTGGACTGGAGTTTTTATTTCCGTGGTATTGCCAATGCCCAGAGGAATATCCCGCAGGCCAAACCTCAGGGATCCCTCAATTTTAAAAGTGGAAGTATCGCCAGTCGTGCCGGTGGTAAAAACCAAATTATTAGTTGCACCATTGTAGGTCACGCTTACTCCACCAACTGGCTGTCCAGTATTAGGATGCTGCATTTGATTAATACGTGCCTCTAAGGCTGTTGCCATAGTTATGCCAGTGTAGTTTCGCTCTGGCAGCTCAATGAAAGCGCTCACTCCATTGACAACTACATTGAACTTATTCTCGTTACCCGCAGTTGTAAGTGTGAAAGCATTTTGCATATCAATAAGTGCTTCCGCCCCGGTGGCTACTGCTGGGGTGGATATAATACCCGTAGCAGCCGTATAACCAACTTCGCCCTCACGCGGGAATCCCATCACTTGGTTTTTTCCTAATCCGATCTTGTGGCCTGCGTAAGCGGCTGCATCCGTTCCATCGACAGCGCCTGCGACTGTTAGCTTATATCGCCCGATACTAATATCAGACATAGTTTGGTTTACAGAAACACCCTGAGCGCTGTTTGCAGCAAGTGTCTCGCCTGTGGATCCACTCTTAAATTCAAACGCGCTATTCACTGTATCGAAATAGACATCCATTCCAAAACGCTTGTTTTGAGGTTGCAAATCAGCACCATCATTGATGAACGAGTTTCCAATCAACTTATCGCTAGTTGATAAACTCACATCGACATTATCGCCATAAGCTTGGATACCTAATCCATTGGTTCCAGCATCAAGTGTTTGACTATAAAGTGTAAAGTTATTCATGCCGATACCAGTGCCCAACCCTAGTTGAGCATTATCAGCGTCAAAAGTTAGGCGTTGCTCTGTCTCATCATAGCCAATTTTAATCGCTGGGTCTCGGTCATCAACCCAGTTTGTCGTCAAAACAGTATTAGCTGCAGTTAAGCCTAATGTGGATACATTCTGAAGTGATGCGAGAGTTGTCCCAAACGCCAATGCCGTTACAGCGTCTTTTGTAGTATTCTCCGCCACCGTTCTGCGCGCTGAAGCGCCAATTTCCTGAATAACAAGTTTATTGGAGTAGAAAGCCTCATTAACACCCTCCACCAGACCTTCAGTATCTTCGAAAGAAGCTACAATATGATCCGATGGTTTACCTAAAACTTGCACGGCACGCTCAGTATTCGAGATTGTTGGGAAAGTTTGGCCAGTATAGTCAAGATCAAGCGTTACAACGTAATGGTTAGTATCAACTGCTGCAGTCCTAGTTACATCCGCAACCGCGATATCTTTGTCGCCGAATTCATCCGTCCAATCATTCTTACCAGCGCCAGCCAGCACCCCAGCGTTAACCTCCGCACTTGTTGGAAATTGCATAAATCGTACCGTCTCCGGCGTCAGAGAGAACCCAGTTATTGGCACGTTGAAAAACGGCTTCCCCGCCAGAGCATGGTTAGCGGGGTGGACGCCCATGCCAGCAGTTAGGTTAGCGGCTACATTGTGATCATAAGCTTTTACTTGAGGCTTGTCGGCGAGAGCTCCAGTTGAATCATTC
>CBFHVP010000161.1:0-2346 GCA_965659315.1 uncultured Porticoccaceae bacterium
ATGGTTGATTGACCTAAAGCCTGAATACAATGACTGACATTCATTTTTTCATCGCTATAATGGGGGTGACTTAGCTATCACAAGCTAACCAAGCATTGCCTATTTACCGAACGGATATAATGAAAAAGTTTATTGCTCTCGCCAGTTTATTTGCCAGTAACTTCAGCCGCGCTGACGCCTTTTGGTTTGTACGCCACCCCGATGGCTCGACTAACTGGCAGTATGTGGCCAATTTTTCCAGTGGAATTTTGGTTATTGTGCTGTCGCTGACCGCGCTGTGGCTGTTCTTTACCCGCCGCCAGGTCAACCATTACAACCTCGAACTAGAAGAGATTCGCACCCAGCTTGAGTTGCGAGTCAAAGAGCGTACCGCAACCCTAGAAGCAGAAATTGGCGAGCATCGCACCACCACCGCGCGCTTGCTTAGCTCTGAGTCCTATATCACCAGTATTCTGCGCTCCATGCCATTGATGCTAATTGGCCTTAGCAATGACAACCGTATTACTCAGTGGAATCATCTGGCCGAGGAAGTCAGCGGTATGGCCTCAGACACTGTGTTGGGGCGAGACCTATGGGAAGCCTACCCCAACATTACTATTACCCCACAGCAGATACAGCAAGCACTGGATGACAATAAAACCCTGACGATTAAATATAGTCAGCGCGGCCAGTACCATTTTGATATTACTATCTATCCGCTACAGGAGCATGCAGACACAGGCGTGGTTATTCTGCTCGACGATGTAACTCAGCGTGTCAAAAATGAAAACCTACTGATTCAACGCGACAAAATGTCATCCATGGGTGAGATGGCGTCGATTATGGCCCATGATATTAATATCCCCCTGCGGGCGATTATTAAAGATGTTAAAGAAGTGCGCAAAGAACTTACCGATGAGCCATTCGACACCGAGGCGTTGCGTGAAACACTTGAGGATGCGGTTATCCGCGGTCAGCAAGCAACCTCCGTTATTGACAATCTGGTGCGATTTTCCGGTGGCGGCGGTGAGAAATCTGAACTCAATATTGTCGGTGCCATCCATCACAGCGTTGAACTCGCTAATGATGTGCTGTCGGTAATGTCTGGACTGCGCTTCAGGGATATCAAGGTCAATATAGATTGTGCTGAAGATGTCCCCGATATTCCTTGCTATGCCACCGAGATTCAGCAGGTCTTTTTGAGTCTGTTTCGCCATTCCTGTTATGCGCTAGGCAAGCTAGCAGACAAAGACCTTAATCCGGAGATTAATATTGAGGTCACTAAGTTTTATGACAATCTGTGGGTACGAATCCAACACAATGGTCGTGGTATTAGTCTGGAAGAACAAAAAACATTGTTTGAACCCTACAGTAATAATGGTGATAACAGCGGCAAATACGATGCTGGCAAAAGGTTATCCTTTGCTTACTTTATTATCACAGAACAGCATCAGGGTCAGATCGCCGTTACCTCAGCACCCGAGGTAGGCACCACCTTTCATATCCAGTTACCTCTGGCGTAGACCGTCACTGCCGAGATTATTTAGACACTGTTAATAACGGATGATCGGGCGGCAATTGGCGTGAAATCCACAGCGCCAGTTTATGTCGCATTGCGGGGTCACTAATTTGGTCTTTGGCCAGCGGCTGGATCAATTTATCTTCAACCAATACTCGATAGACAAATTCAACTTTTAGCTTGATCGGATCCTGCTGTTCAAACTCGCCATAGGCGCGTTTTTTGGCGTAGACGGCGCCCACCTGCAATGCTTTCTTAACCAACTCATCTTCATTGGCGATCTTACTCATAGGCCAGCCCCTAACGCTTAATTAATCGACAAATGTGCGAGCATTTCTAAATAATCGCATCCATCCACTGTCTTCGCCCCACTCGTCCGGATGCCAAGAGTTTTGCACAGTACGAAATACACGCTCGGGGTGAGGCATCATTAAAGTCGCCCGACCATCAGCACTGGTCACGCCAGTAATACCATCGGGCGAACCATTGGGATTGGCGGGATACAGGGATGCCACCTCAAGGTTGTTTTCCAAAAAGCGCATAGCGACCTGCCCAGACTGCTGCAATTGCGCCAGTGCTGTTATATCAGTGAACTCTGCCCGCCCCTCACCATGAGAGACAGCGATCGGCATATGGCTACCCGCCATACCGCGCAAGAATACTGACTGAGAGTCTTCAATACGCACCAAGGAGAAGCGCGCCTCAAATTGCTCGGATAAATTGCGCACAAATCGCGGCCATAGATCAGCTCCGGGAATCAATGACTTTAGGTTCGACAACATCTGGCAACCATTACAGACACCCAAACTAAAGGTCTCAGGGCGGTGAAAAAATTGCTCAAACTGATC
>CBFHVP010000162.1:0-2280 GCA_965659315.1 uncultured Porticoccaceae bacterium
CAGTGGAAAGCCACCGAGGCGGTGGTTGCCGCTACCGCTGGTGCCTTCACCGATATGGGCTTTAACCGCGTATTGATGGGGTTAAATCCCTGTTTCTCGCCACTGCCTCTGGCGTCCTCCTATACCGTGACTCTGGCCGCCAGTTCGGTAGTACTGGCTTTATTTGCTCGACAAAAAACCGGCTGTGGTGACCATATAGAGGTGCCAGTAATCGCTGCAATGATGGAAGGACTGTCCTACAACTCTTATCAGGTTGAAAACCTACCCGAACGCTACAAAACCATGCGTGAGCTAGAGATCGAGCGCCGCCGTGAGGCCAATATCGATTGTGATCTGAGTTATGAGGCGCTTCAGGAGTATTTAGATCCTTTTTACCGTACCTATGAATGCGCAGATGGCCGCATGTTTTATATAGTCTGTCCCTCTCATCGCAACCACGCTCGCCGCTGTTTAGAGGTGCTGGGCTTATATGAAGAAGTGATGGCTGAGGGTATGCCCGAGGTGGAAGATCTCCACTTGCCAGTTAGCGAGTGGCAGGGTGAAAGTTCCTTGGGTGTGTACCCATTGCCCAGACGCTGGGCAGAGATTATTGCTGCGAAAATAAAGCTGGTTATGTTAACCAAGACGTCTTCTGAATGGGGGGTAATCTTTGGCGAAGGGCAGATCCCCGGTGCCCCTCATAGAACCACCAAAGAGTGGGTTAATAGCTCGCACTGCCATGATGCCGGTCTGATTGTGCAAGTGCAGGATCCAGAGTACGGATTGATGAAACAACCCGGTCCAGTGGCCTGGTTGGAAGAGTCTGCGCATCAGATGGTGGCCCCCTCGCCACGCAGATTTGTCTCTTTTGACCAGGCGCTGGCCGAGTTGGCATTGGTGCCCGCAGCCACTCTGCCAACGCAACAGCCGCAGCCTCACCCACAGCCCCATAAACAGGGCTGGTTGGATGGGCTGCGAGTATTGGATTTAACCAATGTGATTGCTGGTCCGCATTCCACTGCATTCCTCGGGCGCTTTGGTGCTGAGGTAATTAAGGTCGAGCCGGTAGTGCCACTCTATGATCCGCTGATCGGGACATTATTTGCCTTTCAGGCAGATATGGGCAAAAGCAGTGCGCTACTAGATATCAATACTGAGCAGGGTCGAGAGGCGTTTAACCGGTTGGTGCGTTCGGTCGATATGGTGGTGATCAATGCGCCTGAGAGACAAATGCAACCTTTGGGTCTCAATCATGCGGCGCTGCAAGCGATCAACCCCGGTGTACTATTCTGCCGTTTGGATTGCTTTGGTGGTCCTATGCCGGCGAACAAAACTAACTATATTGGCTACGACGATATTATTCAGGCGAATAGCGGTATTATGAGCCGCTTTGGTGGTCCCGAGACACCAGAAGAACATGCACATTTAGGTACACTCGATGTTAACTGTGGTTTTGCCGGCGGTCTGGCTATGGCTGTGGCACTTTACCACCAAGCGAAAACCGGTGCCGTTAGCCGCGCCAGAACCTCGTTGTCGGCGGTGACCAATCTCGCTCAGTTACCTTTCTGTTTTGATTATGCGGGATTGGAGGATTTTAATGAGCCCTCTGGCCGTCAGGCTATGGGCAATCATGCCTTATCGCATTTCTATCAAACCGCAGACGACTGGATTTTTCTTGATGCTGAGTCGGCTGATTTAGTCGCTTTAAATAATGTTCAGGGTTTGCAGGGTATTACCGATACTGCGGATATTCAGGTATTTTTAACTGTCGCCATGCAACAGGCCGCGTCACAGACATGGGTCGAACGTTTGCTGGCAGCCGATATTGCCGTGGCACAGCCAATGTCGATTGAAACATTACGTGAGCAATACAGTCGCATTGCCGACGGTACCGTGGGTACTGATCGAGGTAGCTTTGCTTTTTCCATTTACCCAGATCATCCCAGCGGCCATCAGCTAACACAGATCGATCATTACGCGATTAGGCCGAGCCGTGCCCGCATTGATGCCGTTAGCCCAACTGAGGCCCATGGCCACTCGACCAGAAAAATCTTAGCAGCAGTGGGTTATAGCCAGCCACAAATAGATGAGATGTTAGCGCAGGGCATTGCCGGTTTGGCCTGGGGCAAAAGCTATTTGCCAGCGGATACCCTTGGTGAACCTGTACCTGAACTAGATGGACTGCTCAGCACAGCGGATGCAGAGGCTGTAAGTTGGGTCGATATCGAGCCTACCGATGGCGATATCTTCATCACATAATGTGCAGTAGCCGTAGTCACCGCTGTCGATGCGTGCTAGCGC
>CBFHVP010000163.1:0-2276 GCA_965659315.1 uncultured Porticoccaceae bacterium
GAAGAATGGTGCTACTAAGGTAGTGGCCTACGCCACCCACGCCGTACTCTCTGGTGGCGCTATTGAAAATATTAATAAGTCACAGTTGGATGAGTTGGTTGTCGCCAACAGTATCCCGCTGAGTGACGAGGCCAAAAAGTGTAAGAAGATCCGCACACTGCAACTGGCCAAACTACTGGGTGAATCTGTTCGCCGTATCAGCAATGAAGAATCTATCAGTGCCATGTTCGACTAGCGTTTCGCTGGTCAGCAAACACTGTTACACCGCCTTATATCGAGGCATTAAACCCCATTACAGGTCTGGTCGCGGTCTGTTTTGGCTTAACTTAGGAGACTACTATGTCTACTGATTTTACGTTACAAGCTACAGGTCGTGAAGAAACAGGGAAAGGTGCGAGCCGCCGCCTGCGTCGTCTGGCCGGTGAAGTTCCTGCAATTGTTTATGGTGGTAAGAAAGATCCAGCTAAAATTCAGCTGATCCTTAAAGATGTGACAAAATCTTTGGAAAACGAAGCATTTTATTCACATATTATTGGTCTTGAAATCGATGGCAAATCAGAAGATGTAATTCTGAAAGATATGCAGCGTCATCCCGCCAAAAACATCATCATGCATATGGATTTCTTGCGCGTGAGCAAGAACACCAAACTGCAGACCAAGGTGCCTTTACACTTTATTAACGAAGATATCTGTGTCGGCGTTAAGCTCGGCGGCGGTATTGTTGGCCACAGTATGACTGAGCTGGACATTTTGTGTCTGCCAAAAGATCTGCCTGAGTATCTCGAAGTCGATATGACTGATGTCGATCTGGGTCAGACCCTGCATATCTCTGACATCAAGCTTCCAAAAGGCGTCGAGAGTGTTGCACTCACCCATGGTACCGATCACGATCTGCCAATCGCAGCAGTGAACAAGCCTAAGGGCGTTGCTGTTGACGATGAAGTCGATGCTGAAGCTCCTGCAGCCGATTCAGAAGCCGATGGCGAGGAAGCAAGCGAAGAGTAATCTTCAGTCTTGCCCTCTAGAAGGCCCTGACATTGGACACGCCCGTTGAATTAATCGTAGGGCTGGGAAACCCCGGCCCTGACTACGAACGGACGCGTCATAATGCCGGGGCCGACTTGGTTCTGGAATTAGCCAAATCTCTGCACGTCGAACTCAAACACGAAAGTAAGTTTTTCGGTGATACCGCAAGGGTGACCCTCGACGGTCATGATGTGCGCCTGCTGATCCCCAGCACCTTTATGAATCTCAGTGGCAAATCGATCAATGCACTGGCGAAGTTTTATCAAATCGCCCCCGAAGCTATATTAGTGGTGCACGATGAACTGGATAAGCCCCCGGGTGAAGCACGCTTTAAAAAAGGCGGCGGTCACGGTGGCCATAATGGCCTGCGAGACACCATCAAATGTCTGGGCAATAATAAAGAGTTCGCGCGCCTACGCATTGGTATAGGCCATCCAGGCAATGCCAAACAGGTTGCCGACTATGTACTCAAAAAAGCATCGCCAAATGATCAACAGCTAATTATAAATAGCATTGATGATGCGCTGCGCGCTCTTCCCTTGGCCGTCGCCGGCGAGTGGGAAAAAGCCATGCTTAAATTGCATAGCGCATAAAGAGCACCGCGCGTAAAAACAACAACGCTAGAACGCTAGCACAAGGAATTTAATATGGGTTTTAATTGTGGAATAGTGGGTTTGCCCAACGTTGGCAAATCAACATTATTTAATGCACTCACCAAAGCCGGTATCAGCGCAGAAAACTTTCCATTCTGCACCATTGAACCCAACACTGGCATAGTGCCTATTCCCGATCCCCGTCAGGACAAAATTTCCAATATCGTCAATCCAGAGCGGCTTATTCCCACCGCCATGGAATTTGTCGATATCGCCGGACTGGTTGCCGGCGCCTCCAAAGGCGAAGGCCTGGGTAATAAGTTTCTCGCCAATATTCGTGAAACCGATGCCATTGCCCATGTAGTGCGCTGCTTTGAAGATGAAAACGTCATTCACGTCGAAGGCAAGATAAGCCCAGCCGATGATATCGATGTGATTAATACCGAGCTCGCTCTGGCCGATCTCGAGAGTGTTGAAAAAGCGCTGCTGCGCGTCGCCAAAGCGGCCAAAGGCAAAGACCAAGACGCCATCATACTCAAAGGCGTAGCCGAAAAAATTCTGCCTCATCTCAATGAAGCCAAACCACTGCGCTCGTTTGACCTGAGCGAAGATGAACTAAAAATACTGAGACCTCTCAGCCTGCTGACACTAAAACCA
>CBFHVP010000164.1:0-2266 GCA_965659315.1 uncultured Porticoccaceae bacterium
TCATATACCGTTGCTCGGTAGCGCTGGGGTTACCATCAAAGAGTATCCTTATTACAACCTAAGTAATCACCAGATCGATATTGAGTCGATGATGGCCACGTTAGCGCAGGTGCCCGCTGGTGATATGGTGCTGTTACATGGTTGTTGCCACAACCCCACAGGTGCTGATTTAACCCATCAGCAATGGGATCAGATTGCCGATTTGGCCTTAGAGCGTGGCTTTATCCCCTTTATTGATACCGCCTATCAGGGCTTAGGTGATGGCCGTGATGAGGATGCCTATGGTGTACGCATGATGGCGGACAGGTTACCTGAATTAGTGATTGCCTCGTCCTGTTCAAAGAACTTTGGTCTCTACCGCGAACGCACCGGCTCGATTACCTTTATTACCGAGACTTCTGAGCAAGCCGATATTGTTGCCGCGCAGGCTATGTCTGTGGCGCGACAAACCTATTCCATGCCACCGGCCCATGGCGCACTGCTAGTATCGCTTATCCTAGGTGATCAGCAGCTGCGTGGTAATTGGGAGGCCGAATTGACTGAGGTGCGCACAAGAATTCAATCTATGCGCAGTTTATTGGCCGATAATATTCAGCACAATGCCGCGGGAATAGACTTTAGCCATATTAAGCAGCAGAAGGGTATGTTCTCATTCCTAGGTTTAAACACTGAGCAGCTAGACCTGCTGAGAGAAGATCATGGTATTTATATTGTGTCTTCTAGCCGGGTCAATCTTGCCGGTATTAACTCCGGCAATATTGCTTATCTCAGTGACTCAATTGTCTCTGTGTTGGGATAAATTAGTGCTTTAATGCCGTGATTACTGATTGCAGCGCCTCATCAATACTGAGGTGGCTGCAGTCGAGACTGATATCGGCGTATCGTTGGTACAAAGCACGGCGTTCAACAAATAAGTCAGCGAAACTCTGGTCTGGTCTGCGCGCAATACCGCGCTCAGTAAAGTTCTTCACTCGCATTTCCAGTTGCTCTAACGTGACATCGAGAAAGACCACTACGGCACTGGCCTTTAAACGCGCCATGCCTAGCTCGGAATACACTGCACTGCCGCCGGTAGAGACAACTTTACAGGCGATATCTTCGTTTAGTAACACCTGTTCTTCAAAATCACGCAACACCAGATAACCAGATTGGTCGCTAATCTGCTGTAAGGTCAGATTGTGCTGGACCTGAATACTGATATCAGTATCAAGGAAATCCAAGCCTAACGCTTTGGCCAATAGAATACCGATGGTGCTTTTTCCAGCGCCAGGCATTCCGATAAGTACCACGCTGTGCTTATTAATGGCTTTCTCCTTAACTTGGTCGCAGCTATTGGTGTGGAAAGGGTAAGTTCAGGCTCCATTATGCCTTAAATTAGATGAATTCACGCCACAGTCTGTATAATTACTAGCTCACTTTTACAAGATAACAGATATGTCTCATTTTCAGCGTATTGGATTGCTTGCCAGCCTTGAAGTCCCCGAGGTTGTCGAGTCATTACACAAGTTGGAATCATTTCTTAAGGCGCAGGGCCGTGAAGTGATTTATGAGCAACAAGCCGCGTCATTGGTCCATTGGGCACCTGATAACACACTGCCCATAGAGGCTTTCTCAGACAACGTTGATTTGGGCATTGTGGTGGGGGGAGACGGCAGTATGCTCGGGGCCTGTAGGCAAATGGCTGACTGCGGCATCCCATTGTTGGGCATTAACCGCGGCCGTTTAGGATTTCTCACTGATATCTCCCCGGATGAGATTGAGCAGCGCGTATGGCCAGTGTTGCAGGGGCAGTATAAACAGACCAAACGTTTTCTGTTGGAAACATCTGTAACTCGCAATGGTGTGGAAATAGGCAAGGGCACAGCGGTTAATGATATTGTCCTGCATCCGGGCATGTCTGTGCGCATGATGACTTTTGAGCTCTATGTCGATGGCGAATTTGTCTACAGCCAGCGATCTGATGGTTTGATTGTGGCGACACCCACAGGGTCGACGGCTTATGCGCTATCAGCTGGCGGGCCGCTGCTATTTCCGGAGCTTGACGCTATGGTAGTGGTACCCCTAAATCCACATACATTGAGCAGTCGACCAATTGTTTTACATGGCGATGCCCAGATTGAAGTTAGGGTAAGTTCAAGAAATGAATTACACCCGCTGATCACCTGTGACGGTCATAATGATGTAAGCACCGAGCCGGGCGATATTATTAGTATTAATAAACACCCCAATGATATTTTGTTGATTCACCCCAAGGATAATAATTTCT
>CBFHVP010000165.1:0-2227 GCA_965659315.1 uncultured Porticoccaceae bacterium
ACAACAGTTCCCCACCGCAGCGCAGCTCGATAAAGAAATTAATGACCGTCCGGTGTGGCTAGAGCGTGTCGATGGTCACGCCGGTTGGGCCAATAGCAAAGCACTTGAATTAGCAGGTATAGACAGTAACTCTGTATCACCCCTTGGTGGAGAAATTATTAAAGATAGCGCTGGTGAGCCCACGGGTGTTTTGATCGATAATGCGATGAATTTGGTAATCAGCGTTATTCCAGAGCCCAGTGACAGTGAAATTCGCGCCGCTCTAGACACTGTTAGCCGTCATCTTCTGAGCCTGGGCATCACTTCAACTCATGATGCTGGCACTACAGGCCCAGAGCATAGACTGTACAAGGCACTGGCTGATAGTGGCGAAATGCCTCTACGCATCTACAGCATGATTTCATCGACAGATCCAGATCTCGAGCAAATACTAGCTGCCGGCCACAGTGCTGATGCAAATGATTTTTACAGTGCGCGTAGTATAAAAATCTATACTGACGGTGCACTCGGGAGCCGCGGCGCTGCTATGTTAGAGCCTTATAGCGATCGCCCGGGTCACAGGGGTCTATTACTGACCAGTGGCCCTGCGCTGCGAGAGTTATTTAGGCTAGCAACTCAAGCCGATTTCCAAGTGGCCATTCATGCTATTGGCGATAAGGGCAACCGTATTGCGCTGGATGAAATTGAATATGCCTATAACACGATTGGTGGCCGCCATCTCCGACACCGTATTGAACACTCGCAGGTTGTCGCCATCAAGGATATTCCAAGATTCAAGACGCTCAATGTTATACCCTCAATGCAGCCTACCCATGCCACCAGTGATATGAATATGGCAAAAGCTAGAATCGGAGCCATGAGACTAAGAGGCGCCTACGCTTGGCGCTCCTTTCTCGATCAAGGTAGCATCGTTATCGCGGGATCAGATTATCCCGTTGAACTAGCCAATCCTTTTGATGGTATCCATGCTGCCGTCACCAGACAAAATAAAGCCAATCAGCCTAAAGGCGGCTGGATACCATCACAGGCGATGAGTCTTGAGGAGGCTATGCGTGCATTTTCCATCGATGCGGCATGGGGCGCCCATCAGGAGAGTACGCTCGGCGGGCTGACACCGGGAAAATGGGCTGACTTTATTCTTATCGATCGGGATATTTATAACGTCCCTGTGCAGGACCTTTGGAAAACGCAGGTTCTCGAAACCTGGCTAGCAGGGGAAAAGGTCTATAGCAAAGCTGATTGAGCCGCTTGCTATCCACACAATAGTCGCGCGAGAAAAAACCATTAAGAACGACGACTTACAAGAGGAAAATTGACTTTACAACATTTGTGGTTTGTTTCTGTGTGTTTCACTATCTTAAAATCGTCGTAATACCAGCAGGTTAGCATTTCTACTGTTGTAGAGATTACAATTACTAATGCCCTACCCCAAACATACCCTTCTCAACCGCGTGACTATTCAGGCACACAACCTACATTAAAATAGCCACCACCCAGATAATACATTAACAACATCTACCTTTTTACCTTTAGACACAGTCGTGCGTGTAGCTCTAACACTGCCTGAGCCACATCAAAAAACAGGTCATATTCAAACCTCTCCATCATTATTTTATGTAATGTCTAAGCCTGATTAAGCGCCGTTGTCATCTCAATCACAGCCTTCTTACCATCACCATACAACATTAATGTATGGTCCATTGCAAACAGTGGGTTAGGTAGTCCTGCAAAGCTTGGACATTGGCACGGGAACTGGCGACACGTTTCTCACCGCTTTTAATTTGCGAAGGAATCCCGATTATCACTTAATTCTCCTAAAAGACAAGGTTAACCAAAGTTATATTTTAAAGGCCGAATCATAGAACAAACGATTGGTCTGCTAATTTGGAAAAGGGTTTAAATGCTCGCAAGTTCGGCAGGACGTAATCAATTTTCGATAAGGGTACTCCCAACCAAAGCGCAAGCTTGGCGAAGTATTGATCGTTAGAGGTAGTCGGTGCATAAACCCCATTGCCAATATTTAGTGGATTTAGCGATGACAATTTAGGATAACGGCCATACACCTCGCCACCTCGTATGCCACCCCCCATTACAATTTGATGACCGCCCCAACCGTGATCTGAACCAGATCCATTAGATATGAGCGAACGACCAAACTCTGAAGCAGTAAATGTTATTACAGACTCAAATAACCCAAGGTCACTAAGCGCATTACGAAAAGATAGGA
>CBFHVP010000166.1:0-2198 GCA_965659315.1 uncultured Porticoccaceae bacterium
GAGGACTTTAAAAAGAATTGGTAGATCATCTCGGCATCGTCCAGCGCCCGATGACGGTTGTTTATCGTTAGTTGAAAGCGTTGAATAATCTGTGACAGTCCATGACGTTTAAACTGCGGGTAGAGGTTACGACTAAATTTGACTGAACACAGTGGTTTGGCGTTATAGCGAATACCTGCACGCTGAAATTCATTTTTTAAGAAACCATAATCAAAACGCGCATTGTGAGCCACCAGTGTACGACCCTCTAACCTATTGAGTAGCTCGCCGGCGATATCTGCAAATAGCGGAGCGCCATCTAGCATTTCTGGTGTGATGCCGGTAAGGCGTTGAATAAATGGCGGCAGTGCCATTTCTGGATCTACAAAGGTCTGCCATGTTTCAATTAGTTCACCGTTATCGATAATCAATAAACCAATTTCAATGATGCGATGGTGGGTCGCCTTACCCCCTGTTGTTTCACAATCGAGTAGCACCATCTTTTCAGGGAAGCCTGAGGAGAGTCGTTTGGGCGTTGGATTGTCTAGCCAGTTTAGTTGCATAGGAGTAGTACGCAATCAAATGGATACTGGCTTTCGAGATCGGTGCAACAGCTATTAATCGGGCCTTTTATTTTTATTGGCGCTTGTTGAACTAAGGACGACTCGCTATTCTAGCGCCAATGTTTTTCATTACGAGTAGTTGATGTCGGTTATGTCAGGTTGCGCTATAGAAAGTCATGTTAGAGCCTGGCTCGACAGTTTTATCCTCGGCCTTAATTTATGCCCTTTTGCGCGTCCGGTAATAGCGTCCGATACCTTGCGCATTAGCATTTGTGAGTCAGATCAACTGCAACAGGTGGCCGAGGCTTTTATGCAAGAGTTGGTTTTGATAGGGCAATCTTCAGAGTCTGATATTGCGACTACGTTACTCGTATTACCCAATGCGCTTGAGGACTTTGAGCAATATCTTAGCTTTGTAGATAATGCTGAATCAGTGATTAATGATATGGGTCTTGAGGGCATTATTCAGCTCGCCAGCTTTCACCCGCATTATTTGTTTGATGGCGAACCTATAGACTCAGCGAGTCATTATAGTAACCGCTCACCATTTCCAATTATTCATTTCCTTCGTGAAGAGATGATGACCACAGTGCTTGCCGATTTCCCCAATCCGGAACAGATCCCACAACGCAATATCGATACGCTTACAGCCATTGGACGAGAGCTAATAGAAAAGCGGTGGAATAACTTGTGACCAAAGCAGTTAATCATTATGACGTGATTATTATTGGCGGCGGTGCGGCTGGATTATTCTGTGCCTTTACTGCGGGCCAGCGTGGGTTATCTGTCTTGGTGTTAGATAGTAGTAATAAAGTGGGCAAAAAAATTCTGATGTCGGGGGGCGGGCGTTGCAATTTTACTAACCTCGATATTCAGCCCGATAACTACCTTTCAGCCAATCCACATTTTTGCAAGTCGGCCTTAAGTGGCTATAACCAATGGCAATTTATCGCCATGGTCGAGCAACATCAGATTGCTTACCATGAGCGCAAGCATGGCGAGTTATTCTGTGATCATTCGGCCAAAGATATTTTGGCTATGTTACTTGATGAGTGCCAGCGGGCTAACGTGCATATTAAAACTCACTGTCTTATCGATTCCATTGCGACTCATGACGCCGGATACTCAGTGCACAGCTGTCTGGGTGACTATCAGTGTCGGTCACTGGTGATCGCCACTGGCGGACTCTCAATACCTACTATGGGCGCGACGGGTTTTGGTTATGATATCGCTGCGCAGTTTGGTCTTAATCTTCTTCCGCGTCGCGCTGGATTGGTACCTTTTACTTTTACCGACTGGGTTAAACCAATCTGTGATCGCCTTTCGGGTCTGGCCGTGGATGTGGAAATGGCAGTAAATGGTGTGAGCTTTCGAGAGAACTTATTGTTTACTCATCGCGGTATCAGCGGGCCGGCGGCATTACAATTATCCAGTTATTGGCAGCCTGGGCAGAGTATCGATATTAACCTGTTGCCAGCCTTAGATGCCTACCGGTTGCTGTTGCAGTGCAAAGCAACCAATGCCAAATCCTTACTGCGAAATCTATTATCACAGCATCTCGCCAAAGGCTTGGTACTGGAGTTGCAACAATTGTACTGGCATAAGTATGCCAATACGCCGATTGCAGAAATACCCGATGCAGCGCTTGATTATATT
>CBFHVP010000167.1:0-2154 GCA_965659315.1 uncultured Porticoccaceae bacterium
CAGCGGCTACTGTAGTACTGGCCTCAGGCACTGGCCTGCCAATTTCTACCACGCACACATTAGTGGGCGCGGTGTTGGGTGTAGGCATGGCCAGAGGTATTGGCGCAATCAATCTGAGAATGGTGGGCTCTATCTTCCTTTCATGGGTAGTCACACTGCCGGCTGGTGCCGGGCTGTCGATCCTATTCTTCTTTTTCTTTAAGGGTGTGTTCAGCTAAAAGACTGGCTTTTAGAAAGAGTGAAATAGCAAAAAGCCCGACGAATTTAAAATTCGCCGGGCTTTTTTAATCGCTCTGCAGAGGTATCAAAGATTTTTTAGTTGTATTAATAGCGCCAGCGCCTCGGCGGCATTTGCCTGCGGCACAAACACGTGGTCGTGATAGTAACCGGCAATAACATTAGCACTGATCTCATAGGCTGCCAGCTTGCCCGCTATTATCGCAGTTAACCCAACTGACTCTAGACTTGAATGCACCTGTAGACTAATACAGCCAAAAAGCCCCTCATAATTTAATCCAGCGGCATCAGCATGTGCCTGTGTCAGTACCAGCGTGAGTCCCTCTTTCTCTTGAAAACTGGCTATCGGCTGAGCCTCAGCATAGTCACCATAATTAGCATTCGCAGCGGTGCAAAATACATAGGACTCATCGAGCATGATGGGTGCTAAACTTTGCAAAATCGATTTTAGGTCTGTTTCACCCGACATAGTATTAATCCTTTGGCTTTGGTTTCGCAAAGCAAACAAATGGCACGGCAAAAGGCCCGAATAACACAGCCATCCAACCCCAAAATCGAGTATTGGCGCCACGCTCTTTAGCTATTACGTAGCAGACATAGATGCAAAAAATATTAATCGCCACCAGAATATAAGCCGTAATCATTGAGCCAGCTCTTCACGAAAATGGTAGCTGTTAATCGTAAAGCCCTGGGCGAAATAAAACTTATGGGCCTGATCGCGCTGGGTACCAGAGTCAAGATGGAACCATTTACAACCTGCCGCCTGAGCTTCAGCACGAAGCCAGTCAATCATCTGCTGACCAAAGCCCTTTGAGCGTTGCGCCTCGGCAGAGACTAAGTCATCCACATAACAGTGCTTGCCCATAAACAAATTACTGTAAATACGGTACCCAGCTGCCGCCACCACTTCAGCATCATGCTCTATAAAGGCCAGACGAAAACCATCCTTTTCCATAGCACGAACCGTCGCCAAAAAATTGTCTTGTATAAGGTGGGGACGCAACTCAGCCAAAACATAAAAACAGCGTTCTATTTCGCTATCGGTAATTGCTCGGCATGGCATGCGTCACCTCTATTTAGTGTTTCATAGAACCGTATCATCTCATGGCAGCACAGTTGTAAACAATGCTATTAATACCCCCCTGTTTGATCGTATCAGTAATCGCTTAATAGAAGTTCTGTAAATCAGCCCGCTCAAGATAAAGCATTTGGGTCGCATGTAGCTGTGCATTTTCTAATTCGGTTATTTATTTTTTGCGAACCTAATAAATCCATTTCATTTTCTCCATTTGAATAGTTTTAAAACGTGTACCGCCGCACACCTCAAACTCACCGCGAGTTATTTTTCAGCCCGACCAGAAATATCAAGCCTCACGTTGGGACTTAATCGTGAAACCTAGCGCATTTTAATATGAGGTGTGGCTGCAAATTAGAGAGCGATCTCTACAGCCTGTAGACGGATGTATATTAAACGTAGACTAAATTATTGGCGGGCGAGCGCAGGATAAAGCAAAGTTGAACCTAGCGCTCAAGAATCCTTACGAGAAATTTTGGCAAGACTATTAGCCCAAGGGCCAGTAGGTTTGGCGGCGGTACTATTATTCTTAATACTTGCGGCAGCGGGCTGGTTAGCAAAAGCAGCGATATAAAGGGCTTCAACCTTGTCTCGAGCCCAAGGCGTTCGACGCAGAAATTTCAGACTGGATTTTACTGATGGATTACTTTTAAAGCAGTTTATATTGATATTGCGCGCCAGATATTCCCAGCCATAGCGCTTCTCAAGGCGCGTCACCACCTGCTCCAGAGTAATTCCATGAAGCGGGTTATTAGGTTGCGGGTCCGGCATAGTTTGTCGCCCTGGCACTCAATATCATTGGAGCAACACTATACATCGATTTTAGCTGGGAGGCTCTTACA
>CBFHVP010000168.1:0-2147 GCA_965659315.1 uncultured Porticoccaceae bacterium
TTGTTTGCGTGAGCGCGCCAGATTGTCGAGACCCGCCGCAGCGGTCATTTCCAGAAGTTCGTCGATTGGTTTTTGTTTTAGTTCGGATAAATTCATAGAGAGGTTTTACGTTGCTATAGGATTGAAAGAAGCGTTTAACTTAAATGTCGTGAAATTAGTTGGGTAGTGTGTCGCTGCTAGTGGCGCAAAGTGAGGTAATTGGAGCGTCAGAACAGGTGAAACAAGAAATTTAAGACGAAGTATAGCGTTGCTTTTCCAAAGCGCAAGAAAATTTTTGTGGCCCCAAGTTGGGGCCACGGCAATTATTAGACTAAAGCATCTACAAATTCGGTTAACTGTGCCTTCGATAGTGCACCTACCTTGGTCGCTTCAACGGCACCGCCTTTGAAGACTAGTAGCGTTGGAATGCCACGGACATTAAATTTAGCCGCGGCCTCTGGATTACTGTCAACGTCTACTTTGCAAATTTTTATTTTGCCGGCGTACTCGTCAGCAATCTCATTGAGAATAGGTGCAATCATCTTACAGGGGCCGCACCATTCTGCCCAAAAGTCCACCAGAGCGGGGATATCAGACTGTAGTACATCAGATTCAAAACTAGCATCAGTCACATGAACAATATTGTCGCTCATTACAAAGGGTCTCCAGAGATAAAGTTAAAATTGTGTTCTAAGTTTTCGAGCATCATAGCATTACGTTTGCGGACCAAACAAACGGTATGCTCTATCAGGTTAAAAGATTTACACTATGGCAGTGGTCAATTCCCGCAGGTTTCATTGGCTAGTATTTAATTAGGGGGCACTATGCCTGCTCAGAAGATTGCCGTATTACTGCTGCTTGCAATGGTTAGCTATGTACTATTCGATGCTCAGCAGTATCTCTCCGTAGGTTTTTTTCAAAGCCTTTATCAGCAACAGCCGCAGATAACAGCGCTAACTTTTTTTGCGCTGTATGTTCTTGTTACCGGTTTATCACTACCAGGGGCTGCGTTGCTAACTATCATTGGCGGCATCATATTTAATTTTTGGATAGCTCTATTGTTGGTATCTTTTGCCAGTACTATCGGCGCAACTATTGCTTTTTTGCTGTCGAGGTATCTGCTCCGAGATTGGGTCCAAGCCAAATTTTCTCGTTATCTAACCACTATTAATCAAGGTGTTGCTGAGGATGGCGGCTTTTATCTTTTTAGCCTGCGACTGATTCCGCTATTTCCATTTTGGGCCATTAATCTTGTCATGGGTCTTATGCCTATTAAGGCGACAACATTTTATTGGGTGAGCCAGGTTGGCATGCTTGCGGGTACAGCGGTATATGTTAATGCAGGAGCTAGCATCGGCGCTGTGGAGTCGTTTTCAATGGAGGGAATTCTAACGCCGAGCTTAGTCCTGTCTTTTGTGTTGTTGGGGCTTTTCCCATTTTTCGCCCGTCACTTGCTGGCAAAGCTACGACAGTACAGGCAGTTGAGGCGATTTCAGCGACCTAAAAAATTTGATGCCAATTTATTAGTTGTAGGCGCCGGTAGTGCAGGGTTAGTAAGCGCTTACATAGCCGCAACTGTCAGATCAAAGGTGATATTAGTTGAGCAGTCCGCAATGGGCGGTGACTGCCTCAATACCGGTTGTGTTCCCAGTAAGGCGTTGATAAGGGCGGCGAAATCAGTCAAAGAGATTGAGCGTGCCACTGAATTTGGAATCAAGACGGCAAAACCGTCAGTGGATTTCAAGCGTGTGATGAGCCGAGTTCAAGAGGTTATAAAGACCATTGAGCCGCATGATTCTGTCGACCGCTTCACCCAGTTGGGTGTGGACTGTATTAAGGGTAGTGCCAGACTAGTAAGCCCATGGCAAGTAGATATAGATGGCCGCCAGATAACGGCAGAAAAAATTATCTTGGCCACGGGTGGCAGTCCGATAATTCCGGCAATACCCGGTATTGAGATGGTTGAACCACTGACATCTGAAAATCTCTGGCAATTACAAGTATTGCCAGAACGTCTACTAATTTTGGGTGGTGGTGCTATTGGCTGTGAGTTAGGTCAAGCGTTTCAGCGCCTTGGATCAAAGGTGACGTTGGTAGAGGAACTGTCTCGTATTTTGCCGAGAGAAGACGCGGATATTGCCCAGCGTGTTAGTGAGCAATTAGTTGAC
>CBFHVP010000169.1:0-2146 GCA_965659315.1 uncultured Porticoccaceae bacterium
AATGTGCAGAAAAGCTTGGTCAATTGGAGTGCTGATCAGTTTTCTCAGCTAGTCGACAATATTATCGCCACATTTAACCCAGCGTTTGTTAAAGCTAATCAAAAGGTTGGTATTGAAGACGATGCTGCACTATTTATCCTCGGCCTGCCGCGCTCCGGTTCGACATTACAAGAGCAGATATTAGCCTCTCACTCTCAGGTTGAGGGTACCAGAGAACTTCCCTATATCGGCTGGTTAGCCAATCGTCTCCATCGACCGCCAAATATTATGGCGACAGCACCTTACCCCTTGGGTGTGCCCGAACTCACCCCAGAGCATTGGCAGTCTATCGGTAAGCAGTTTTTGCATCAGGCTAAGCGCCATAGACAGAGCGGTACGCCTTTCTTTATTGATAAATTACCCAATAATTTTATCTATGTGGGGTTGATACTGTTGGCTATGCCCAATGCCAAAATTATTAATACTGTGCGCCATCCTGTCGACAACTGCTTTGGGTGCTTTAAACAGCTGTGGGCAGAAGGTCAGCACTTTACCTATGATCTCGAGGATTTAGGGCGTTATTACCGCGATTATCATCGTCTGATGAATCATTGGCAGCGCGTATTTCCCGATAAACTGTATTCGGTGCAGTACGAACAAGTGGTGGATAATCTTGCAGATAATGTCGCTGCACTGCTCGACTTTTGCCAGTTACCAATGGAGCAGCAATGTCTGCGTTTTCATGAGACGGAGAGGGCGGTTAATACCGCCAGTTCCGAGCAAGTAAGACAACCGATTTACCGCTCGGCTGTGGCCTACTGGAAAAATTTTGATGCGCACCTCGGTCCGTTAAAAGCAGCACTTGGCGATCTTGCTGATAGTTAAGTCTTAGTTTTGGGTCGCAAAGTGCGCTTTCTACCCTCAATGGGTAGCCAGTGTCTGTGGTGGAATGACCAAGCATAGTGCCATAATAGCGCAATTGTATTTTAGTGAACTATCTATGACGCCTCGCCAACAGTTAGACCAATTTCTACTTGATCATAGCGATATTGAAATTTTCGAAGTGATCCTGCATGACCTCAATGGTAATCATCGCGGTAAGTGGTTGCCCACAGAACAGATTAAAAAGCTCTTTGATGGTGGCTACAAAATGCCGCAAACCGCCTGTTCCCTCGATAGCTGGGGCCGAGATATTGAAGCATTGATCGCTGAAACCGGCGATACCGATGGTGTCTGTACGCCCCATGCAGATACCCTGTGCCGAGTGCCTTGGGCTGATAGGCCCACAGCGCAGGTGATTGTTTCCATGGGCAGCTTTAATGGGGATAAGCCCTATCTCGGTGACTGCAGGGTGGTGCTGGATACTGTGTTGCAACGCTATAAGGCACTAGGTTTGACACCTGTTGTGGCCAGTGAAATGGAGTTTCATTTATTTGAATTAGATCCTGATCAATTTGGTGCTCCCCAGCATAGTCAACGCGCCTTTGATGGAAGCCCTGCTATTGGTGGCCACACCTATGGTATTGATGCTATGCGCGACACCGCGCCGTTAATGGATGCGATTGCGCAGGCTGCTGAGCAACAGCAGTTGCCAGTGGATACATTGATTACTGAGTTTGGGCCCTCGCAATTTGAGATTAACCTCTATCATCAAGACTGCGCTCTGCGCGCCTGCGATCAAGGAAGCATGCTAAAACGCGCCATCCGCAGCGTGGCGCGCAGTCAAGATAAAGTGGCGTCATTTATGGCCAAGCCTTTTGCCGAGCAGGTGGGCAATGGTATGCATGTGCATTTTAGTTTGCTCGATAACCAAGGCAATAATCTATTCGATAATGGCACTGAGCAAGGGTCTGAGTTACTGAATCAAGCGGTGGCAGGTTGCTTGGCGACCATGGCTGATAGTATGGCGATTTTCGCGCCTAATATTAATTCTTTTCGACGTATGGTGCCGGGCTGTTATGCGCCATTGACGCCCAATTGGGGCTATGAAAACCGCACTACAGCGATCCGTATTCCCGGTGGCGATGGGCGGGCGCGGCGTATAGAACATCGTGTTGCCGGTGCCGATGCCAATATTTATTTAACCGTTGCCAGTATGTTGGCCGGTGCACTGTATGGCATCGAAAATAAGCTGGTTGCCCCTGCGCCACTACAGGCTGATGCCGGA
>CBFHVP010000170.1:0-2134 GCA_965659315.1 uncultured Porticoccaceae bacterium
TACTGCGCTTTTATACAATAATTGATTTATCTCTATTCCAAGCTACTGGTTTTTTTGAATTCATAGCCCATAGCAATAATCGCAATTATTAGTAACAGAGAAATACCTATAAAAGAAGCTTCTATATCCACCGTGGCTATTTCCGACGCCCACAAAGCCACCAGCATTAATTGATATATAACACCAAACAGACCCAGCGTGACTGAGGCAAGTTTGGTTGCCAAAGACAAGCTAAACAGTGGTTTTGCGACGAGCAGAGCAAACAATGAATACAGCCAGAAACCTAAATAATCGAAAGAGGTATATAACGAAAAAGGCACAGATACGTTCAAGATTCTCAGTAGCGAATCGGCCAGCTCAGCGCCTGATGCGGCGGTTGAAATGGTGTCGGCGAGAATGGGAATGGTCCATACAGCAATAAACTTAGGGATAATAAATGCCATGACCGACATCAGCACCACCATAGCAGCAATCATGGCCAATAGTGGACTAGTGCTGCCAACCCGCCAGGCAATAGCAAAAAACGCTCCGGAAAGACTCAGCATAGCGACAATCTGATTAACCCAGCCGGCAATAAATAATTCTCTGTTATTGCTAAGCCAGGCCACCCGTTCCGCATGCTCAACCGCATAACCGTTTGGTGCGTCCAAAGGAAGATAGAGACTAATAATCGCCGTGACTATGACAACGAAAACCGACCAAAAACCGAGCCTGTTAATACTGTTGTCCAGTGAAGAAAAAATATCCATGTTTGCCTCCGCATTAATTGTAAAAATTGTTTGTATAACCTACGGAAACGGCAGTTTGGAGATTACACTGAGAGCTTGCACACAACTGTTAGAAGCGACTCAATGGATATCCTAGGGCATGTCGAGTGACATGTAAAGCGCCTTTAGACAAACAAAGAACAAACAAATTCAGGTAAGACTGATTTGTCTCTTATCTGCGCAAGCGGGCACAACAGGATTGATTAATTCTTGTATCTGCCAACAATAGATGACTAGGCGCCAGAGGCAGATGAGTGAAAAAGAGGTGTTAGGCGTCACCGCCATAGAGTTTATCGACCAGATCACAGACTACCGAGCGCATCTTAGAGTCATCATTTTCCCAACGTTTGCCCGAGGCAACAAAAATGGTTGATCCCTCTACGAAAGCCATCAGAATAATAGATTCAACGCGAGGATTCTTACTTCCAGCCTTGTGGAGTAAACCCTCTAGAATCTGCAAATATTCAGCATAGATATCTTCAACCAGATCGGTCACTAATGGCTCCACCTGACCCATGGCCCAGAGTTGTGGCCAAAGTTTATCCGCCTGTAACCTGCCATCTGCTGGCTCCGACGAAGCGAATTCCAAGACCCCTTTGATAGTTAGCGGCTCATTAGCTTTTATAGCATCAAAATTGCTGTGGTATATGTCAGCGATATAAGCCACCAATGCACGCAACATATCTTCCGAGGTTCGGAAGTGATATTGCAAAGCACCTAGCTTAATACCGCTAGCGCGAGCCAAGGCTCGCATGCTCAGGCTGCCATAGCCCTCATCAACAATAATATCGACTGCTGCCTGTAATATCTGCTGTTTGCGCTCACTCATCAATCGTAGAATCCGTTAATTTGCTGACTGTTCAGCGAGTTTACAGAAAAGGATAGCCAGAGTCTTCCCAGATAGGGTTATCTAAGATTTTTGTTAAAGCTGTGTTTGGCAAGTTGATTTGCGGGCAGCTATTATACGGCGCGACTTAATATTGGCAGCGAGGCGCAAAATAAGTACCAGCAATCCTAGAAGAGCAAAGACAACATCGATTGTCTTTGCATTTTGACTTAGGGCCTGCTCGGTATAACTCACCCAGATCGCCGCCCAGAAGTACCAGATACCTACCCAATGCAGCCAACTCCATTGGCCGCGACTTAATTTTCGACGCACTGGATAAAATGAAGTAACGGTGAGTGCCAATAAAAAGACGTAGCTAAGGCTTCGCCCCACAAGATCGCTGGTCTTATGCAGCTCATCCCAGTAATAGGCGGGGTATAAATATAGTAACACTGCGATAAAGACCGCCTGCCAGGCAAATCCAGCTGCAAAGGATAAGCCGGTATAACGGCGGTTTCTCAACAACCACTGTGAAATAGCA
>CBFHVP010000171.1:0-2130 GCA_965659315.1 uncultured Porticoccaceae bacterium
GTGGGAAGGTCGCTTACCCTACCTTGCCGATTGGTGGCAGCGTATTCAACAAATACCCAGTTTTAAACCGGCAATTCTAGATTGGTGTCCACAGGATTTGACTAATGATTTGTTGGTCTTCGGTAGTAAAAGTTGGCCTGAAGTTGCTGAAATAATTGAAATAGAAATTTAAAGAAGGATAGGAAAATGGGTCGATTAGATGGAAAGACAGTGGTTATAACTGGTGCAGGCCGAGGTATTGGCGCGGTGATGGCAAAACGTATGGCACAAGAAGGGGCCGATGTTGTAGTCACCGATGTTCTTGATACCAAGGCTACTGTTGAGTCAATTATTACTGCGGGTGGGTCAGCGTTAGGTATGAGTGTCGATGTTACCTCAGATGAGAACCTTGCCGCCATGGTTGAAACAAGTGAGAAGGCATTTGGCAGTCTCGATATTCTGGTGAATAACGCGTCGATATTTGCAGCGCTGCAACCCAAGCCATTTATGCAGATAAACAATGATGAATTTGACAAAGTCATGACGGTAAATGCCAGAGGCGTGCATCAGGCGACCAGAGCGGTCGTTCCCACCATGTTGCGTGTCGGTGGCGGCAAGATAGTCAATATAGCCTCGGGTACATTTTATTATGGCCCTCCCGGCCTATCTCATTACACAGCCTCTAAAGGTGCCGTTATTGCATTGACGCGTTGTTATGGTCGTGAGCTGGGTGACAAGAATATTCAGGTTAATGCTATTGCACCGGGGCTGACTGAGAGTGAGGCATTGCTGGGCAATGCAGGCTTCGATCCGGCGCGTGCGCCAACAGTGCAGTCTCGTTCGATTAAGCGTGAGATGTTGCCTGAAGACCTGCTGGGTACCTTGATGTATCTGATTACAGCTGACAGTGATTTTGTTACCGGTCAAACATTGAATGTCGACGGCGGCAAAGTAAACCTCTAAATGATAGGTGAGGAAACCTGATTAAATGACAACAGATAATAATCAAGCTATGGGTCATTGGATAGATGGCCAAGAGGTTCATTCGTCTGGTGACGCTGTGTTGGAAACACTTAATCCACTGGATGATAGTCTCTATGGTACGGTCGTGCGAGGAACCATTGAAGATATAGACAATGCGGTTAAGTCTGCCCATGCAGCATTTTCAAGTTATAGCCGGTCATCGACCAATGATCGGGAAGCCTGGTTATGTAAAGCGGCGGAACTTCTCGAAAAGCAGAAAGAAGAATTTATAGAAATACTTCACAGCGAAGGTGGCTCGACGCTTAAGAAAGCTGAATTTGAAACCAATAAAGCGATTTCATTTATTCGAGCATCGGTGGGCATGGTACGAAATCTAAGTGGTAAAACACTGCCCTCTGATTATCCTGGACGTATCAGTATGACGTGGCGAGAGGCGCGTGGTGTGGTAGCGGTGATTACGCCATTTAATGTGCCTTTGATTAAGGCCAGCCGTCTGTGCGCCAATGCACTGGCCACAGGAAGCACTGTGGTGTTGCTGCCATCGGAAGAACATCCAATTCTTTCTCTTAAGTTTGCCCAATTGATGAGCGAGGCAGGTTTCCCTGCAGGTGCCCTTAATGTGGTGGCTGGCAATGGTTATGATATTGGTGATGCATTGACTGGTCATCCATTAGTTAAGTCGGTAACCTTTACTGGATCAACCGTGGTGGGTAAGCATATTCAAAAGCTCTGTGCCGAGAATAATAAGCATGTCACCCTGGAATTAGGTGGTAAAAACCCTCTCGTTATTATGGATGATGCTGATTTAAAGGAGGCAGTGCCAGGTGCGATACGTGGCATTTTTATGCATCAGGGGCAGGCCTGTATTGGTTCGAGTCGCGTTTATGTGCATGACAAAATCTATGACCAATTTGTAAAAATGTATGTGGCTATTGCTGGAAAATTAGGTATGGGCGATCTGCGTGATCCAGCTACCATTATTGGCCCGATTATTAGTGAACGCCAGCGTGAACGAATCAAGCGGCATATTGAGGATGCTCGTAACAAAGGTGCAACGGTTGCAACGGGTGGTAACTGGGATGGTAATCGCTGTGCCCCCACGGTGTTATTAGATGTAACCGCGGATATGGATGTGTTTCGTGAAGAGACCTTTGGCCCGGTTGTCTC
>CBFHVP010000172.1:0-2103 GCA_965659315.1 uncultured Porticoccaceae bacterium
CCTGCACCTGAAAGGCCAGCCCAATGGCATGGGCGAAATCACGCAATGCACTTAACTGAGCCTGCGATGCACCACCCGCCGTGATAGCACCCATCAGTACCGAGGCCTCAATTAAGGCGCCCGTTTTGTGGCGGTGCATAGTATCTAACTGGTCGATATCCAGTGTCTGCCCAGTCGCGGCAAGATCGATTGCTTGCCCTGCGGCCATACCACTGCAACCACTATAAGAGGCCAATATAGACATTAACTCAACTTTACTATCGCTACTGATATCGGTGAGTTTAGTTAACTGCTGAAAAGCCAGTGACTGCAAGGCATCACCTGCCAGAATAGCCGTGGCCTCATCGAACTGGATATGGCAGGTGGGCTTGCCGCGGCGCAAATCATCATTGTCCATGGCCGGCAGATCATCATGGATAAGCGAATAGGCGTGAATCATTTCCACTGCTGCTGCCACTTTCGTGGTGTTGATATTGCTAACACCAATGGCATCTGCGGCAGCAAAACATAGGGCAGGGCGCAGACGCTTACCGCCATTAAATACCGAGTAGCGCATAGCGGCAAACAGCCTTTCGGCGGGGCCGCTGGCCGGCGGTAGAATATGCTCCAGCTGGGCATCTACCTGCTGGCTATAACCGGCCAGACGGTCTGCTAGAGGTTGCTGCATAACCGGCTCTAGTCATCCTCAGTAAAAGGCTGGCTAACCAATTCATCGCCCTGGCGCATAAGCACCTCAACCTTTTGCTCAGCCTGCTTTAAGGCTGTCTGACATTCACGCGCAACCTTAATACCCTGTTCAAAGGACTTAAGCGACTCCTCAAGGCTAAGGTCACCGCTTTCCAGCGATTCCACCAATGCCTCCAAATTTTCGAGCTGTTGCTCAAAGTCCACTGCTTTTTTTTCTTTTGCCGCCATAAAAACTCACTGTAAAAATACTGTCATACCGATATTGCACCCTAACCAACATAGCCATGGGGGTCAATCGCTACTCGGTATATAAATAGTCGGTTTGACAGAGTGCCCCAGTCTGTTCAAAATGCAACCTATGGTATCACTGGTTTGGTGGTAAGAGATTCAGGAGGAGTAAGCCTTCAGAGTTGCCTTAAAAAAACTGCGTAGTAGAACAGAACAACGCAAAGCCCTCATGGTTTGGCGGGACCGACTACCCGTCGATATAAATCAGCTTGCCAACCAATCCTATTGCAAAACCCTGTCGCTAACCGCGATGGGGTTTTTTCGTTTTCACGGGAGATAAAAAATAGTGCAAACCAGAATACTACGACTGAATTTAGCCGGGCAACCCATCGACTGGCTTAACTGGGAAGAGGCGGTGTGCATCTATGCGCGGGATCTGGTGGTATGGACACTGGGTGATAGGGTGCGACAAGTGTATGGCGGCATCTGCCGGCGCACCGGCAACCGCTCAGTGGTCGACCTTCCCAGTATTATTGCTTGCGGTGGTGAACAGTTGGCGCGGCCACGCTCCAACTACCCATTAAATAACCCCACGCTATTTGCTCGCGATGGCCATGTGTGTATGTATTGCGCTCGTGAATTTGCCGCCGCTGAGCTAACCCGTGACCATATTCAACCGGTTTCAAGAGCCGGTGCCGATCGCTGGGAAAATGTGGTAGCCGCCTGTCGCCGGTGTAATCAGCACAAAGCCAATCGCACCCCGGAAGAGGCCGGTATGCAACTGGTGGCATTGCCATTTAAACCCAATAATGCTGAGTATCTAGCGCTGTTGAATAGCCGCCGTATACGCGGTGATCAGATGGAATTTTTGCGCGGCCAGTTTTCCAAAAATAGCCGCCTGCTGTAGTGCTCCAAAGCACTACTTAAAAGCACTGTTTAAAAGTACTTCTTAAAAGCACTGCTTAGTCGGCAAATAGCGCGATCCTTCGGCCCCGTGGTTCGGGGTTGATTTGATCTTCCGGCAGAGTGCAGATTCGGTCCATATAGGTTTTGCTACCATCAATATACTCCCACACCAACTGCTCGCCTTGGCGATAGCGCTTCACCGCCGCCGGGCCCCAGCCAAACGCATGGAAGTCTAGCACCCCATTATTCCAAACCATGCTCGCTGAACTGCGCCCACAGTAC
>CBFHVP010000173.1:0-2100 GCA_965659315.1 uncultured Porticoccaceae bacterium
AGCAGCGCACCACTGGCAGTACAGCATTCTCTAAGAGCTTCCAAAAATCCGGGAATTGGGGGCACACAGTTCATATTCCCCACAACAGGCTCTACAATGATGCAAGCAACCTGCTCGCCTATCTCTGCAAACACCTGTTTTACTTGGTCAATATCATTGTAATTGAGGGTTATCGTGTGATCGGCTAAACCTGCAGGTACACCCGGAGAGCTCGGGACTCCAAGGGTCAGGGCACCAGAACCCGCTTTAACGAGCAACGAGTCTGAATGACCGTGGTAGCAGCCCTCGAACTTAATAATTTTGTCGCGTCCTGTATAGCCCCTAGCGAGACGGATGGCACTCATCGTTGCTTCTGTGCCAGAGTTGACCATGCGAATCAATTCCATACCTGGAACAATGCTGCAAATTTTATCAGCTAACTGAATCTCAAGTTCTGTGGGGGTGCCAAAAGTCATTGCCTTTTCTAGTTGTTCACGAATGGCTTGTAAAACCGTCTCATTACCATGCCCCAATAGCATCGGCCCCCAAGATAGAACGTAGTCAATATAACGATTACCATCTGCATCATACATGTAGGCGCCACTGGCACGATCAAAAAAAACCGGGGTTCCTCCTACCGCACGAAAGGCGCGAACCGGTGAATTTACTCCGCCGGGAATGCTTTTTTGGGCAGCTTCAAATAGCTGTTGAGAGCGTGAAATTCTTACTGTATGCGGCATTAATTTTCCCTAGGGTTCGGATGTTTACTTGAGTGTAAAAACGACATTATCCTTGATTACGAGATGTGAGGCTATTTGGTCTTATTAAAACGGCTTTACAACAACTAAAATTACTATGCCCACTAAGAATAAGACTGGAACTTCATTAAAGACCCGAAAGTAAACGTGGGTTTTATCATTACGATCTTCCGCTAGTCTTTTCATATGTGAAAGACACATATGATGGTAACCGATAAGAAGCAAGACCAACCCTGCTTTCAGCTGGAACCAAATTTCGTTCAGATATGCCGGCACCAAAGTAACGAGCCAAAGCCCAAAGATGATGGTGGCAATCATCGACGGGTTAGCAATGCCGCGATAAAGCTTACGTTGCATAACCTTGAAGCGCTCAATGCTTATTTCATCCTCAGACATCGCGTGATAAACAAACAGTCGTGGCAGATAAAAAAGAGCTGCAAACCAGCAGATCACCGCAATAATATGGAAGGCTAATACCCATTGATACATTTAATTAAGGCCTCTTAGGCTGATATTTCCAAGGATTTGGAAAGTAATCCCTTAGTTGCTTGAGTAACTTTACGGTATTATAGGCGGCTTGGCACATTCTGGATATTGAAAAGAGAGGATCAGGTGATCAAAGTTGGCATTGTTGGTGGGACAGGTTATACAGGCGCAGAGTTAATACGTTTGCTTATTAACCACTCTGAGGTGGAGATAACTGCAGTCACATCGCGCAGTGATCAAGGTACTCTAGTGTCGGATATTTACCCGAACCTGCGTGGACATATAGAGCTATCCTTTGTAGCTCCAGATATGAGCTATCTAAAAAATTGCGATCTAGTCTTTTTTGCGACACCTCACGGAGTTGCTCAGTCAACTGTGCCTGAGATGCTAAATGCAGGTATTAAGGTTATTGATCTGTCGGCAGATTTTCGTATCCGGAATGTTGCGGTTTGGGAACAGTGGTACGGACAACCTCACTTAGCGCAAGATTTGCTGGACTGTGCCGTCTATGGATTGCCAGAATTTAACCGTGCAAAAATCATAAAAGCTGATTTAGTGGCTTGTGCTGGATGTTATCCCACCAGTGTGCAAATTGGGTTACTTCCGTTGTTAACTGCTGGATGTATTGACATGAATGATGTGATTGCTAATTCAGCATCAGGAGTGAGTGGCGCTGGAAGGCAGGCGAATATTTCGAATTTATTATCAGAGGCAAGTGATAGTTTTAAAGCCTATGGTGTATCTGGACATCGTCATCAGCCAGAGATTGAACAGGGCCTAGCTGATATTGCAGGTCAGACTGTAGGAGTTACCTTTGTTCCACATTTGTTGCCAATTAACCGTGGCATACACACTACCATTTATGCCAATTTGGTGG
>CBFHVP010000174.1:0-2014 GCA_965659315.1 uncultured Porticoccaceae bacterium
CAGATTGTTCGACCCCGAATGGGAAGAGGGTCAAGCACCCCATGAATTGGGTCGAGCGCCCATAGGTCGCATCAGCATCGCTAATTCTGACTCTGAAGCTTACGCCTACCTACAATCTGCTATCGATGCAGCAGAGCGTGCCGTTAACGAAATGCAAGGGTAATTATTATGACAAAATATCTCTTTTTACTTAGTGTAATGCTGAGCGCTACCAGTCTACAAAGCCATGCCGCGCCTGAAGTCTTGTCGCTTAAAACCAAGGCAATGCAGACGATGCCTCTCGACTCTATCCCTCCTTATCGTGCCGAAGATCTCCTTTCAGGAACCGGGGAGAACTGGCTCAAAATTCTTCACCAGGGAGAAATCCTTGTGGCCATCTACGAGTCAAAACCGGCACTGGTCAATATTCAAAATCCATTCCCCTTCGATGAGTTTGTTACGGTTCTTGAGGGCCAAGTGACGCTCACTCATATAAATGGGCAGGCACAAACCTATAAAAAAGGTGACAGCTTCTTAGTGCCTAAAGGATTTCTCGGCACTTGGGATATGCCAGAGATCTATCGTGAAATGATCGTCGTAAAGTCTGAAGCGTTCTTTGAAAAAGAAGGCTAAAATTGTTGCTACTCCTGTAGAAAGTTAATGTATCGAAGGCTCTACATCGCCTTTCTATCTTGACTGCAATAAGAAGAGCTTTTGGTACAATTATAAAAATAGTCAGATATTAGCTGGTGGGAATCGATATGATCAATTTCGAATTAAATGGTCAACCTGTGCAGGTAGCGGCCGATGGTGACACACCACTACTATGGGTTATTAGAGATCATTTAAAACTCAAAGGTTCCAAGTTTGGCTGTGGTATGGGCCTATGCGGTGCGTGCAGTATGCTAGTCGATGGTGAGTCCACCCGTACCTGTATCCTGCCAATAGCAGCTGTTCAAGGACGCAGTATCACCACTATTGAGGGTATCGGTGATAAAAACATGCTGTCGACCCTGCAATCCGCTTGGGTTGACGCCAGTGTGCCGCAATGTGGCTATTGCCAAAGCGGCCAGTTAATCAGTGCAACCGCACTCTTAAGCAAAAACAGCAATCCATCTGATAGTGATATAGATGCCGGTATGAGCGGCAATATATGCCGCTGTGGCACCTACCCGAATATCAAAAAAGCCATTAAACAAGCTGCAAAAAATATGCGGGAAAACAATGACTCGGCACAGGCAGTGACTTATTTTGATCCGGTTGCTGCGCGCGAGGAGGTGCAATAATGACTACTCCTACACCTCAGAATATTATTGATAAAGCGAACGGAATCAGCACAACACGCCGCGGCTTTATAAAAAACCTTTCAATGGCCGGTGCCGGCTTAGTGGTTGGATTACCCCTTACCGCCTGCGCCAGTAACTCACTGCCAAATAACAACCTATCTGCATTGCAACCCAACGCAGTGTTACAAATTACTAGCGACAATCAAATTAACTTTTATCTGCCGCGATCGGAGATGGGTCAGGGCGCCTACACTGGCCTTACCACCATCGTCGCAGAGGAACTAGACATTGATCCGGCACGCATTCACGTGCTCCATGCCGGCAAGCATGATGACTATATCAATCCCGAATTTCAGTTCCAAGCAACCGGTGGCAGTAATAGCTTACGCATCCATTTTTTGCCTCTACGCCACCTAGCCGCTAATGCACGTCAGGTAATTCGGCAAGCTGCGGCGCAACAATTAAACCTTAGCCTAGCCGATATACAGACCGATAACGGTAATATTATTGCTAATGGGAAGATCATGCCTTACGGCGATTTTGCCGACCATGCCAACAGTTTGCCTTTCCCAGAAGATGCGCAATTAACAGACAAAGACCAGTTTAAATATATCGGCAAAAATACGCATACATTAGATGGCCTGCAAAAAAGCACCGGCACTGCGCAGTTCGGTATCGATATCGATTTTGAGGGCTTGCATCGCGCAGCGTTAAAACGATGCCCGGTAATCGGTGGCACAGTGAAATCG
>CBFHVP010000175.1:0-1956 GCA_965659315.1 uncultured Porticoccaceae bacterium
AGCATGAGTGCCTGAGCTTGCGCTAATTGATAGACGCGCTCTAAGCCGCTAAGTTGTTGGCGGTTATTGACTCCTTCAATCTCAGTCGCTGAACTTGGGTGAATGCTATTAATGTTATAGCCCCGAGCTCGCGCGATAGCAATTAAGTCGGTTAGATAGTATTCGCCTTGCGCATTATTGTTACCAATCTGTGGCAACCAAGCACTAAGTTGTTCGGCGCCGAGGGCCATAACGCCCGTATTGATTTCAGTAATATTCAATTGCTCGTCACTGGCATCTTTCTGTTCCACAATAGACTCTATCTCCCCTTCGGTATTACGCACAATGCGCCCATAGCCGGTGGGATTATCAAGGTGGATAGTCAGCAGGGCGATATGGTTTTTATCAACTGCATTCAGTATTTTGCTTATTGTCTCTGGCGTTATTAGCGGCACATCGCCATAGAGTATTAATACATTGGCTTGAGTGCGTAAATGAGGCAAGGCCATTTGTACTGCATGGGCAGTACCAAGCTGTTCGGTTTGTTGTACAAACACAGCGTCAGTCTGTGCAAAAGTCTGTTCGACTTGTTCAGCGCCATGACCGGTAACAATAATTTTTTTGCTATCCGCTACAGTGCCGGCACTGGTGATCACATGATCAAGTAATGGTCGCCCAGCTAATGAGTGCAATACCTTAGGCAGGGCAGACTGCATTCGCGTCCCTTTACCGGCGGCAAGAATAACAATGTCCGTACTGTTTTTAGGCACTCTTCTACGGCTCCGAATTGTCGAGTTTAATCGTTGTCGATTAGCGACTTACGTTACTGTCAATTGGCTAACAACACAAGTCTCTTAATATTTATCTTAATAATGCTGACATTATGCTAAAGCAAAAAAAAGGGCGGCTATGCCACCCTTTTTTAGCCTCTGCGAATCAGCCACCCAGTTTTTTGCGTAGCTTCTGTACCGTCAGCAATTGCGCTGTTGATTCAGCTAGTATGGCTGCTGCTTTTGAGTATTCAATTTCGCCGGCCTGATTTGCTAGCGCAGTTTCTGCGTCTTTGACGGCCTGCGCCGCTGCCGCTTCATCAATATCACCAGCTCGAACCGCGGTATCAGCCAATATAGAAATACTATTTGGCTGCACCTCTAGATAGCCACCTGAGAGGTAATAAATTTCCTCTTCGCCATCTTCTTTGACCAGGCGCACTGGGCCGGGACGGAGGTCACTAAGCAATGGCGCGTGGCCTGGCGTAACACCCAACTCACCAAGAGAGCCGGTGGCAACGACCATCTCAACTAACCCAGAGAATAGGGCCTCGTCCGCACTTACGATGTCACAATGAACTGTTATAGCCATTTCTTGATTGCCTTTGCTCGCCGCAATTTATAGGTTTTTGGCTTTTTCTACCGCTTCTTCGATAGAGCCAACCATATAGAAAGCCTGTTCGGGAAGATCGTCGTATTGGCCAGCCAAAATACCTTGGAAACCGGCAATAGTATCTTTTAACGATACGTACTTACCGGGTGAACCAGTAAAGATCTCTGCAACATGGAATGGCTGAGACAAGAAGCGCTCGATCTTACGCGCCCTAGCAACCGCCATTTTATCTTCCTCTGAAAGCTCATCCATACCAAGAATAGCAATAATATCTTTCAGCTCTTTATACCGTTGCAATACCGATTGCACACCGCGAGCTACTTCATAGTGCTCGTTGCCAATAATTAATGGATCTAGCTGACGTGAGGTTGAGTCCAGTGGATCTACCGCAGGGTAAATACCTTTGGATGCAATATCACGGCTCAGTACTACCGTTGAGTCCAAGTGGGCAAAGGTGGTTGCAGGGGAGGGGTCAGTCAAATCATCCGCTGGTACGTAAACCGCCTGTACCGAGGTAATAGATCCCGTCTTAGTGGAGGTAATACGCTCTTGAAGTACACCCATTTCTTCCGCTAGGGTTGGCTGATAGCCTAC
>CBFHVP010000176.1:0-1897 GCA_965659315.1 uncultured Porticoccaceae bacterium
TAGTCATTTTAGTAACTATTCGAGATGACAGGCTTAGTGTAAAAAGTACTGTTAATATATACAGTATTTACATAAAAGTCATCCCCGCTAGCAGATATACTTTTATTACTTGCCAGCATCCAATTGTTGGAGTGCCTGTATTTATACTCTGGGTATATGAGCGCCCACACTAGGATTATATACGTTATTAATTGTATGGCTTTCTCGGCTAGTGGTAAGCTATAAACTCTAACTACTGATTGTTTGCTTACCTCATGGTCCCTAGTCCCGATACTCAAAAAACTGTCGATGCCAACTGGACCGTGCTCGCTGCACCAATTAATACCTTGTTGCAAGTTGCTGAACAGTTTGGCTTGGATTCTGAATCACTGTTGGCAACTGCCGGTCTTGATGCCACGAAATTATCAATTGCCGACCATCGTTTTCCTGTGGCCAGCTACTATCGGTTATTTCAATCACTCGCCGATATTACTAATAATCCAGATATAGGCTTAATCGTGGGTCGCGTGACCTATCTAACGGGCCTTAATATTCAACTCTATTTGTCGACTGTGTGCCGTTCGTTTAAGGATTATCTCAACCTGATGCCCAGTCAGCTACAAATGCGCGGTGATATTGGTCAAATCAGAGTGTATCGCAGTGGTGACTTGGTTGAGTTGCGTTGGGAACCACTATTGCCGGAGACCGGTCGTAGGCGTTTATACAGCGATGAGATGCTGTCAGGTTCCGCAGGTATTTTTAATTCTCTCTGTGTTAGGCCGGTAAGAGTTATTAGAGCAGAGTTTACGTATTCTCGTCCGCAAGATACTGGTGCGCTGGAGGATACTTTTGGTCCTAACCTTCACTTTGATCGACCGCACAGCAGTCTATTTTTTCAGCGCGAAGCGCTGAGCTATCCAATACTTAAGCAAAACTACCAAGAAGGCCCTGATCATGAGCGGCCTTTTAGAGACTTTTTTGATGGTGATGATCCCGCCGACATATTGCTCTCGAGCCTTAAGCAATCTATTGTGCAGTATTTGCCCGAAGGCGAAGTAACCATTGATAAATTGGCCAATAAGCTAAATATTTCCCGCCGTACATTACAGCGGCGACTCTCTGATCGACACACCAATTTTTTAAATATTCTCCAGGAGGTGCGCTCTAAGCTGGCCCTGCGCTACCTGTCTGATAACCGTCTGGCTATTACTGAAATTGCTTTTTTACTCGGCTATGCTGACCAAGGGTCTTTTTCCAGTGCATTCAAAAGTTGGCACGGCGTCTCTCCCCGTGACTATCGGCGCAAATAAAACGTTGTCGATTGGCATTTATTCGTAAAAATGTGGCGCTAATTAGATTGATAGGAAATTCAACCCTGACTACTATTTATGCTCTATTAGCTAAGAACTAGAAAAGTTGGTGTGCCTATGTCACTCGACTTCAATGGTGCCGGATTACCTAATGAAAAATTAGCAGTTGAGCACCACAAATGGGGCGCTGTTGCTCTTGGTGCTTCTGATGAAATTATGTGTGATCTGGCCGCTCGCCAGTTGGGACTATAACTATGATTTTTACTGAACAGCATGAAGCGATTCGTCACACAATCGCACAATTTATTGATAAAGAAATTAACCCCTATGCAGATCAATGGGAAGAGGAAGAGATCTTTCCCGCTCATACATTATTTAAAAAGATGGGTGATCTTGGGTTACTCGGTATTGCTAAGCCGGAAGCCTATGGCGGTATGGGATTGGACTATAGCTATCAGACCGTGTTTGCTGAGGAGCTAGGTCGTATCCAAAGTGGTGGTGTGAGTATGGCGATTGGTGTACAGACGGATATGGCGACGCCAGCATTAGCTAATCATGGCAGTGACGAACTGCGTCGTGAGTTTTTGATGCCGGCCATCGCTGGAGAT
>CBFHVP010000177.1:0-1843 GCA_965659315.1 uncultured Porticoccaceae bacterium
TAGTGTAAGCCAACTCCTGCACATTGGTGGCTCCAGCTTCTTGCATATGGTAGCCACTGATGGAAATAGAGTTAAACTTGGGCATATTTGCCGCGGTGTAGCCAATAATATCCGACACCACGCGCATTGATGGCGCCGGTGGGTAGATATAGGTGTTGCGCACCATAAACTCTTTAAGGATATCGTTTTGCAATGTGCCTGCCAGTTGCTCTGGCGCCACACCCTGCTCTTCTGCGGCAACAATATAACTGGCCATAACAGGTAGCACCGCGCCGTTCATGGTCATGGATACCGACACCTTATCCAATGGAATACCATCAAATAAGATTTTCATATCCTCCACCGAATCGATCGCAACGCCCGCTTTACCAACGTCACCGACAACTCGGGGATGGTCTGAGTCGTAGCCTCGGTGGGTGGGCAAATCAAATGCCACCGAAAGGCCCTGCTGACCGGCGGCAAGGTTCTTGCGATAAAAGGCATTGGACTCTTCTGCGGTAGAAAATCCGGCGTACTGGCGCACTGTCCAAGGCCGGCCGGCATACATAGTGGCCTTGGGGCCGCGCTTAAACGGAGCAAAGCCGGGCAAGTTATCCATATGCGCAAGCCCGGCGGTATCATCGGCGGTATACAGTGGTTTCACCGCAATCCCCTCAGGGGTTTGCCATAGCAAATCATCGGGGGACGCGCCTTTGCGCTCTTTGCTTGCCAACTGTTGCCAATCAGCAAATTGTGGTTTATCTGCCATATTTTCTCCGGCGTATTTTTAATTGCCTGCACTATGCAACAGCTAGCCATGTAATAGTAGGTCTATTTCTAACAGTAAAACTCACATATATTGCCAATTTATTCACATTTATTTCCGATTTAATGCTATAAATGCGCTATTAACTCACAAATTTTATCTTTTTCTTTGCTTACGGGAGGGCAGGTGCTGATGGCTACTATTTGTAATCACCATGTGATGAGCTGCATGCATGGCCTAAGGCAAAATCACCACAGTCAGCAGCACGCACTTGAACGTGCGGGTATCAACCCAGCAGTGATTAATAATCACCACCAACGGGTACACGCCGATCAAGTGGCACGTTTATTTAAGACCGTGCAAGAAACATTGAATGATGAGTTTATGGGCTTCACACAAACCCATTGCAAAGTGGGTCTATTTGCCACCATGGCTGAACTGGTCAGCCACTGCAGTACCTTGGGCGAGTTATTAGACAAGGCGGTACAGTTTTATAATTTGATTAGCGATGATATTCCAATGAAGCTATCACGCCGTCAGGGCAATGCCATACTCAGTTTTCAAATGGATCAACCGCATCTCGATCCAGAGCATTTTATGACCGAATTCTGGCTAGTTATCTGGCATCGCTTTCCCAGTTGGTATATCGGCGAACCTATTCGACTTCAGGAAACCCACTTCACCTTTAGTGCTCCGCACCATCGCGACGAATTACAAATTATGTTCCCCAGCCAATTGCACTTTAACTGTAAGGCGAATCGCTTAATTTTTGATGCGCAGTATTTGGACAAACCATTAGTTCGCTCAGATCAAGAACTGCAAACCTATGTACAGAATGCACCGGCTGATGTGATGACGATTCCGGGTTCAAATAGCACCTTGGAAGCACAAATAGAGCGAATTATTGGTCAGCGTCATCCGCATAAACTGGTCTTTGCACCCATACAGGTAGTGGCCAAAGAACTCGGCTTTAGCAGTCAAACATTGCATCGTCGCTTAAAGGAGAGCGCTACCAGTTACCAAAAAATTAAGGATAATCTGCGCAGAGAGGTAGCCATTCAAAAACTGGTCAACGAGAGTCTCAGTGTTGAGCAAGTT
>CBFHVP010000178.1:0-1821 GCA_965659315.1 uncultured Porticoccaceae bacterium
TCATGCCGATGTGTTGGCTGAATTTGAGCGCTCTTTTGAACAGATCAAAAACACCCATCGCAACGAGCAGGAATATCTCTCCGCGGCACTCATGCAAAAAAATGCCTTGGTCTATTGGCCAGATCATTGGTGTCGAAGTTTTAAGCGCCATTGCATTAAGCCCTTTTCTTTCTTTATCGCACGCGAGACGCTGATTCCTGCGGATATGCGTGTGTTGGTATTCCATGGCAAGCCGGACCCGCATGAGGCCATTGCTGGTGTTAGCGGCAAGTGGTACCGACGTTTCAAGCCCGCACAGTGGATCAGCCAGCACTGGCACTAAACGATCGCTGTCACCTTGGTTGCCTGAGTTGGTATCTCGTCATCCAATCGAGTACATCTGCATACTGAGCGCCGCGCAGTTTGTTTTTTTCAGCAGCTGAATAATCTTCCTCAGTGATATCTAGATTGGGTAATACTTTCTTGCCCATTAGTTGCTGGCCAGCAATAGGGTTATAGATAAGGTTATCCATTACGAAATAATGTGAGTGGTAAGCAAAATTATGTGGCGACGCCGGATCTACCGGTGCCAATAGGTGACGTCCGAGATTGGGGTATTTGGCATCGGAGAGAGCCAAATTGTATAGGGTCGGCATAATATCTTTGTGTGATGCGATTTGCCCTGTATCGACTTTGTTGTCAGGCATGTATTGGGTGGGCACATAAAGATAAAAGGGTACCGATATCTGGTGGAGCTGCTCTGTCGCAGCAAAGCTCATGCCGCGTATAGCATGATCACCTGTTACCGCCATAATGGTATTATTCTTGAGGTCGCTGTGCTTAACTCGACTCAGCAATGTGCCTAGATGCTCGTTAGTGTACTTAAATGTCCCGACAGATTTTGCCGGCAGGTTTTGCAATCGGGTCCGCAGTTTCCCGTTGATTGTTTCTGAGGGCAGGCGAGTTTTTTTAGGTAATACATAAGGTGGGTGGTTGGTCACGCTTAGAGAAACAATAAAAAGCGGCTTTGTCTGCTGTTCGGATGTGGATAACAATGACCAAATATGTTCATAGATATACTTGTCCTCACCACCCCACACCGAGTCGCCCATTTCCGGATAAAGAGCGTTTAGCCTATTAGCACCAATAAACTCATCAAAACCCTGCTGTTTTAGGTAATTTCCTCGATTATTTATGCCTTCAAACCCTGCGTAGACAAACACCGTACGGTAACCTGCACGCTTAAATATCTTAGCGGCAGAGGTCTCCAAAGGGATCTGCTGATGGGTGGAGCGGCTGATATTACTATATTCAGTATTGAGCATAATACTCATTAATGATTTCTGAGTATCATCACTGGATGGCAGAAAATAGCGGAAATATAAATCTTCGTCGAGATGTTGGCGCAGTGAACCCGCGGTATCGAAGCCGCCATTAAAACGGTTTAAAAGCAATGCTTGACCCATGCTTTCAACGAGATGTAAAACTACATTTGGCGGGTTTTGCTGTAAAAATTCAGAGCTATTTGACGAGGTAAAAAACTGTGCGAATAAATCTTCTGATGTTGGCTCATAGCCATAAAAGGCCTGAAATAGTGCCCTCCCCTCAGAATCGTCTGCGGCCGCTAGGGCGCGAGATTTTTTAAATTCTTGATAGCCGTAATAGGTGGCAATAACGCCATTGGGAATAAGATTGTTCACGTCCGTTTCGGCCGAGATTATCATATGCCGATGGGATAGTGGGAAAGTGGTTACCGTGCCACGGCCAAGTAAAATAAATGCCGTCAGATATAGCGCAATTAGGACAACATAGCGGGTAGTTGACAGACTTGTGCCCCAAGCG
>CBFHVP010000179.1:0-1806 GCA_965659315.1 uncultured Porticoccaceae bacterium
TGCTGGCGACAAGCCGGTTGCCGGTGGTGTGACCAGTTTTCAATCAAGTGATGGCAAGCTTGACGTTGGTTTTTACCATGGCTCTGAGGTCACCCTGCAAATAAACGGCTGGCCTGTGGACGAGGTGATGGTCTTTCTTGAGGGGCAGGTTGAAATTACTCATGAAGACGGGTCATCGAAAATCTATGGTCCAGGTGAGATGCTGGTGATGCCAAAGGGATTTGTTGGTACTTGGCGACAGCTCGGCCCAATCAAAAAACTCAATATTTCATATCAAGGGCAATGAGTGATAAACAGATGATGACTGGCGCATTGGCAAACAACCACAGTATAAATAGCGTATTTCTGCACTCGGGCGCCGCCCCGATTCGGGCTTAGTGTTTATATGAGCACGCCAGCAGATAAAACAAGGTTTCTCCGTGTGCTAGGGCGCCGAGACATACTCGCCTTAGCCTTCGGCGCCATGATTGGCTGGAGTTGGGTAGTCCTCACGGGCGCCTGGATTGGTTCGGCGGGCACAATGGGCGCAATTACGGCCTTTGTTATTGGCGGGGTGGCGATCTTACTGATTAGCCTTATTTATGCCGAGCTCGCTTCGGCATTGCCCTTTGCTGGCGGTGAGCATGTTTATTCCGAGCGTGCACTGGGCTCTGGAGCGTCCTTTATCTGCACCTGGGGCATCATTCTCGGTTATGCATCTGTAGTTACTTTTGAGGCTGTGGCGCTACCAACAGTGCTCGACTCACTGATTCCAGGCTTGGATAAAGTGTATCTCTGGCAGATAGCGGGCTGGGATATCTACCTATCATGGGTGCTGGTCGGTGTGCTTGGCGCGGCCATAATGACGGTTGTTAATGTACTGGGCGTGCGTATGGTAGCGCTAGTTCAGAGCGTGGTTGTGATCGCTATTTTGCTGGTCGGGGTGTTGCTTGTCAGTGGCGCTGTGGTGACCGGCGATATCAGCAATATGCAGCCACTGTTTAAGGATGGCGTCGCGGGAATCACTCTGGTGCTAGTCATGGTGCCGTTTATGTTTGTCGGTTTCGATACGATTCCTCAGGTCGCCGAGGAAGTCGATCTGCCTTTTAGAGATATTGGCGTGGTATTAATTGCCTCAGTGGCGATGGCTATCGTTTGGTATGGGCTTATCATTCTGGCTGTTGGCCTAGTTCTAGACCAGACCGCAATCAACGCATCGACTACAGTGACCGCAGAGGCCAATGCGCGCATCTATGGTGAGGTAGGTGGCACAGTCTTATTGGTAGCCGGCCTCGCCGGTATTATTACTAGCTGGAATGCTTTTATTCTTGGTGGTAGCCGAGCCATTTACGCACTGGCAAATAGTGGCTTATTGCCAAAATTCCTCGGTCAACTCCATCCAAAATACCATACACCGACAAATGCGATAGTGCTGTTGGGCGTGCTATCTGCCCTCGGTCCATTTTTTGGTCGACCCGCGTTGGTTTGGGTGGTCAACGCAGGTAGTCTCGGAATCGTGATTGCTTATGTTATGGTAACTTGGTCGTTCTTGGTGCTGCGCAACAGGGAGCCGAGTCTGGACAGGCCTTATAAAGTACCTTTTGGACAGTTTGTCGGTAGCCTTGCACTGGTGCTTGCTATTGGTATGACACTGCTTTACTTACCCGGTAGCCCTGCTGCCTTACTGTGGCCCCAAGAATGGGGAATTATTATCGCGTGGATTATTCTTGGGGGGCTTCTGTATGGCATTGCTCGGAAATCACTTGGTCGATAATACGCCGATTGCACAATTATCCTAGGTTAGTTCGTATAGGCAACACCGTAAAA
>CBFHVP010000180.1:0-1776 GCA_965659315.1 uncultured Porticoccaceae bacterium
AGATTAAACCCTCGGGGACGGAAGGTTATCGCACCGCGGAAGTCACGCTTTGCGGGGTAGATACCGATCATTTATCCTCGAAAACCATGGAGTGTAAAACGCAGCCGGGATTATTTTTTGTCGGTGAAGTCATGGATGTTACCGGTCATCTCGGCGGCTACAATTTTCAGTGGGCTTGGGCGTCTGGCTATGCGGCAGGGCAGTATGTTTAACCCTACCTGCGATTAGCTTTTGCCTTTCGACGCCGCGTAGCGGCTTTTTCTAGACGCTCTTTTTCGCGCTGTTCTTTCTCGGCTTTGATAATCGCCACTTGTTGCATCTCCGCATCAATCATCTCTGGCGTCTCAAAACCCAGCGGCCCTAAAATACCGGCGCGCAGTTCATTAACAAAAATAGTAGATACGCGCTCCAAGTCGACGCGACCACCGGCTCGTAGGCAACCGCGCTGACTGCCAATAATCTCCAATAGCTCAATTTCAGTCTGCGGCAATTGGTTGATATTAAAGCGTTCTTTAAGTCGCTCGGGGTAATTTTGCAGTAAAAAATCCGCAGCAAAAAAAGCGATATCTTCATAGCTTACCGCGGTATCTTTAATGGCGCCGGTAGTGGCTAGTCGATAGCTGCCCTGTGGGTTTTCGATCTTGGGCCAGAGAATCCCCGGTGTATCCAACAGCATAATGCCATTGCGCAGATTGATTCTCTGCTGCCCCTTGGTAATCGCCGGTTCATCACCGGTCTTGGCAATATGTCGGCCGGCTAAGCAATTGATTAGCGATGACTTGCCGACATTGGGGATACCCGTAACCATGGCCAAGGTGTTGCCGCCCTCGCGCTGGGGATAGAGTTTATTAATCAAATCAATAATTTTACTGCTGGGGTCATGGTTCTTTAAATCCAGCGCCAGCGTTTTGGTATTACTCTGTTGCTCAAAATAGTCTTGCCATTGCCGAGTGATCGCCGCATCAGCGAGGTCGGTTTTGTTAAGAAGTTTGATATAGGGTTTTTCGCTGCATAAATCCTGAATAAACGGGTTAGAGCTACTAAAAGGAATCCGAGCATCCAGCACTTCAACAACGATATTGACTTGAGGCAGAGCTTCAATCATTTCGTTGCTGGCCTTACGCATATGGCCTGGATACCACTGGATCGACATGACTTTTATCTCGGATCGGTGAACAGATCCCATTCTAGCATGTTGTCTATGGCAACGGCGCTACTCGCCGGGTCGGTAACGACGCGCTATTTTGCTGGCGCGTAATTGCGGGTCATACAGCGGATCGTGTAGCACTTCGTTAACATAATCCTCTGCCTGATCGGCATAATGGACTGACGTCTCGTCCAGAGTGGCGGAGCCAAATTGATGGATGCCCCGTACCTTTTGCACCCCATTAGCGTCCCATGACAGCATATAGTACAGCCCATCACCGGCGACATTGGTGAGATAACCATCCTCTTCCATGCCCAGTCCATAGATCGCACGCAGGGTGTCGGGGCCGCCGCCGACTGGTAGGTTAAGGTCACCACGGATATGCCGGCTAATATCACCCCACAGGGGGTCTAGACGACCTACTTTCGCCATCAATAGATCAGTGCAGCGATAGAGTTCATCAGCAATAGCAGGCGCGGGCTTACCTTTTTGCTCGGCTAACCATTCGGCACCAATAATACAGGTGCACAGCGCGGCGCCACGATTTTCAATAGTGGTATTGCGATCCCAGTTGGCAATAATCTGCTGGGCATCCTGATATTTTTGTTCTTGATCACTAAGGTCGAGTT
>CBFHVP010000181.1:0-1520 GCA_965659315.1 uncultured Porticoccaceae bacterium
CAAAGTCATTCACACTTGTGTCACCGGATGCCAGATCCTTTACTGCGACTTGCAGCTCCGTTTGTGCCTTTTCAATAAAGTCTGCGGCATCTGCTGAGGTGGGGTCGATATCCTCATCGGCCAGCAATTCATTAATCTCGGCAATATTGCTCGACACCGCATCTATCGCAGTAGATTCCACTGACATGTCGGACAGCGCGTCGCTCAATACCTCTGAGATCATACTATCCGCTTGCAAATCAATCGCCTCTTTGGCACTGGCTTTCTCTGCGATTTTTTCTGCCACTTTATCGGCAACTTCGCTTAGCTGCGCCATGGTGCCATCTTCCACAAGCGACTGCGCAGTGCTAATTAATAGCCCGATTTGCGCGTTGGTACTCTGCAGGCTCTGCGCAGTATTATCACCCTCCTCGGCCTCCTTCCAGATATCCTTACTCAAGAAGGCATCCACTGTGCCAGTGATACCCAGTGCGGTTAATACCGCCTGTTTATCTTCGGCTGTGTCCGCATTAGCCACGACGGTACTAATGGGCGTCACCGCAATGCTAGCATCGGCATTATTGGGCAGGTCTGCCATCAGCATTAAGTCGGGCATGGCCACCTGAGTCTCAATATCGGTGCCGCCTCGGGTCATTATCTGCACATTGCTTGTATCAGCTGGGGCTGGAATAAAGAAATAGCCTTGCGCATCGGATGTGCCAACGGAGTCCCCGGCACTGGCTGCCGACGCACCGGCGGTAACGATATAGATCTCACTGCCAGATAATGGGGCGTCAATCACACGCCCTTCGATGGCGTTGGTGACGGTAACGGTGACATTTTGGCTATCGCTAGCATTTTGACTGTCGGAGACAGTGACGCTCAGTTCATAGTCATTATCATCGTTGGCATCTGCGGGCGTCTCGAAATCAGGCGCGGTTAAAAAGCGAAGAACACCTGAGGCTGAGATATCGAATAGATCACTGTCAGCGGAAGGAGAGAGACTGAAAGTCAGTGTCTGGCTTTCAGGATCTGTCGCTGTTGCTGTAGCCACAGCGGCAGTGCCTTCGAGAACATCAATCTGTGCATTAATGGAAAGAGTGGGTGCCTTATTTGTCGCCTGCGGGCTCGGACCACCGCCGCCGCCACCGCCGCCACCGCCACAGGCGGTAAGGGCAAGGAGAGTAATTATTCCAACGATTATGCGTCGTGTAGAAAGATAAGTGGCTTTTTTAATGATCATGCTCGTTCCCCAATACTTCTAATTTCATTGTTCTATGTTTTGCTAATAATAAAACCATTTAATACGACATGATTATGGTCATGCTCTGCGATTATTTTGCACGCTGCTGAATTAATTAAACTCATCAGACCAGATGGGCTGGTCTGTCGGGCCAGCATTAATGTCGTAGATTCTTACGTAATCAATTTCCATTTGCGCGCTATTAAAGCTGTGATAGATATCCGACTCAATAGCCAAATTCAGAATTAAATATTGCTCTGCATGAAACGGCCAATTACGGGTATTTTTTACACGAGGT
>CBFHVP010000181.1:1529-1745 GCA_965659315.1 uncultured Porticoccaceae bacterium
TCCGACTCAATAGCCAAATTCAGAATTAAATATTGCTCTGCATGAAACGGCCAATTACGGGTATTTTTTACACGAGGCTTGTAGCGGTAATGCCTTTTGTCATCAATACTAAAAACAAGCTCTTTTTCTGACCAATCCACACTATAAGTATGGAATTGTGATGTTGCAGTTTTTAGGTATTGCCCACCTTTGTTAACGGTATCGCCGGAGCTCGAT
>CBFHVP010000182.1:0-1720 GCA_965659315.1 uncultured Porticoccaceae bacterium
ATAGACTATCAGCTGTTTCGCCGGTAGCGCTGACCAATTCGATATTAATACCAGCTAAGGTAAGCTGGCGACGCTCTGAACTAAAGATATGTGTTGGCGCAACTATATCGGAGGCGCCGAAAATACCGCCTTTGCGTTGAGGCCAAAATGCCTTGGCAATCCCGTTATTAATACGCTGTTCAGGTGACAAGATAAATCCGGCCTGTTTTTTACCGCGAGTTTTTTGAATAACAATACCTGCAGATTCTAAGGCGCTCTGTTCGTGAGGAAAGCCCTCACGTGCCCACACTTGCACATCTGCCGAGTCCATAAAGGCAGAGGCGCCATGGGTATGATCAGGATGACCATGGGTAAAGATAATCGCCACAACAGGCTTATCGACGATACGTCGAAAGTCCGCACGAATTTCTTGGCTAGTGCCAACATCCAATCCGGCATCAACAATCACAATACCCTGATCGCCTACTATCATACTGACGGGAGATACCGCGTAGCCAACCGCTGTATAAACACTTGGCGACACCTTGATGATATCTTTTTTGAATTCTGCATTGCGGCTGACAAGTAGACGCGCGGGATCGGTGTCCATTGCCGAGACAGTACCCACTGTTAACACAGCGGCTACCATGGCTGATACCAAAATTGAAAGGCCTGTAAATTTATACATGATGCAAACTCTTAACACAGAAACAGATTTTAAGACTACAGAATCTCCCTAGGCCTTTGCAATCCTAGGAAGATTCTGTCGGGAGAGTAAAAACTTAAAAGTCTATTGCAATCGACGCACCAAATGTTCGAGTAGATGCGCTAGTTACACGACATAAAGCATTCATATGCATAGCGGTCTTGGCATTTACTGTATTACCCAGTATGGCGTTACCGTCATTTACTAAGATGCCACCACAAAAGTTCTCATCGGATAGGTTCTTACCATAGAGTGATAGATTGTATTGCTGCGCCTCACCGAATCGATAACTAAGACTCGCATTGAGCAATGTGTAGGCATCAACGCTTAGCTGATCTACTACCTGGTTATTACCATTGGTTGCCGTGGCTTTCACCTGTTCACCGGTATGAGCAACGTTGCCAGTAAGAGTCAACAAGTTACCATTTTCAAGCTGAAATTCCTGCGAAGCCAATAAGTTAAACGAAAAACTCGGTGAGCTAGCTAATTCAGCACCGGCAAAAAAGTTTTTACTATCACCAGCATCAATCACTTCAGTATCTAGCAACGAAAGTCCAGCCTGTAAATATAAGCCGTTATCTCCACCATACTTAACATTGAGATCAAGCCCCTTTATCTCTGACTCCAGAGCATTATCAAGAGTGGGAACGCCTTTGGCGGTTACGAATTGCTGTAAATTTTCGTAATCGTATAAGAACACTGCCGCATCCAACTGGACTCGTGAATCGAGGAAATCGCCCTTATACCCAATTTCCCACGCATCTAACGATTCTGGCTCCAGCCGCGTCTCTTCCAGACCGCTGATCACATTTTTAAGAGGTACCAAGGCATATACAGGGCGAGTGTCCAACGCCGAACCTTTAAAACCTCGAGAGTTGCTGAGATAAACCATGGAGTTTTCTGTGGCTTTCCAATCTAGCTTAACAGTGTAGCCAACATCTTTGTTGTCCAGATTTTGTTGTACCTGTCGTGCAATTAGGTAGCCATTGGCATCGTATTCTGCTGTACCCGGATTCTGGGCCGCTACCAGAGCCG
>CBFHVP010000183.1:0-1681 GCA_965659315.1 uncultured Porticoccaceae bacterium
GCCCTGCGACTCGAGCGATTGGCCAACCATACAGCGAGCGGCGACTTTTGCCAGAGAAGTGCCGATACATTTAGACACAAAGGGAACTGTTCTAGAGGCGCGAGGATTGACCTCAATCACATAAATCTTACCATCCTGAAGCGCTAACTGAACATTCATCAGCCCGCGGACGCCCAATTCTCGAGCCATCTTTTTACAGATATCACGCATCTGATCTTGAATCTCTTCACTGAGACTGTACGGCGGTAACGAGCAAGCCGAATCACCTGAGTGAATACCCGCTTGCTCAATATGCTGCATAATCGCGCCTATCACTACCTGATCACCATCACTAACGGCATCGACATCCATTTCAATGGCATTGGGCAGGAAAAAGTCCAATAGCACCGGCGAGTCTTCTGACACCTCCACTGCCGTTTGCATATAATGACGCAACTCGTCTTCTTTGTAGACGATCTCCATCGCTCGACCACCGAGCACATAGGATGGCCTCACGACCAGTGGATAACCAATCTGTCTCGCCAACACTACCGCATCCTCAGCACTGCGCGCAGTTGAGTTAGACGGTTGCAATAAGTCGAGTTTTTCAATCATCTGTTGGAAGCGCTCACGATCTTCAGCGCGGTCAATAGCGTCGGGAGTGGTGCCAACAATTGGAACACCTTGAGCCTCTAGGGCACGTGCTAATTTGAGCGGTGTCTGACCACCGAATTGCACAATCACACCTTTGGGGTTCTCTACGCGCACAATTTCTAACACGTCCTCGAGTGTCACAGGCTCAAAAAACAGACGATCGGAGGTGTCATAATCTGTCGACACAGTTTCAGGATTGCAATTGACCATAATGGTTTCATAACCATCTTCACGCATTGCCAGGGCGGCATGGACACAGCAGTAATCAAATTCAATACCCTGACCAATTCTGTTGGGACCTCCACCTAGGACCAGTATCTTGTCTTTATCGCTGGGCCGCGCTTCACATTCCTCTTCATAGGTAGAGTACATATAGGCCGTTTCAGTACTAAACTCAGCGGCACAGGTATCCACGCGCTTATAGACTGGATGGAGACCATGGTGGTAACGCAGCTCGCGTACATCTGCCTCTGAGCAACCGATAATATCGGCCAGACGCCGATCGGCAAAACCTTTGCGCTTTAACCGGTATAGGCTCTGTTTATTCAAGTCAGCTAATTCCGTACCTATCAGACGCTGCTCTTCTTTAACCAAGTCCTCAATCTGAACTAAAAACCAAGGGTCAACCTTGGTAATAGCAAATATATCTTCCAGACTCATGCCCTTGCGGAAACCATCAGCCAAATACCATATACGATCAGGACCCGCTTCAGCTAACTGGTTATTGAGCACTGCCGTGGATGTCTCATCGGCTAGATCGAGCTGCGGATCAAATCCAGCAACACCCACTTCCAAACCACGCAATGCCTTCTGCATAGATTCTTGGAACGTGCGGCCAATAGCCATGACCTCACCCACAGATTTCATCTGCGTGGTTAATGTTGCATCGGCCTGATTAAACTTCTCAAAGGCAAAGCGAGGAATTTTGGTGACAACATAATCAATACTCGGCTCAAAGGACGCAGGTGTCGCCCCACCGGTGATTTCATTCTGCAACTCATCGAGGGTATAGCCCACTGCCAATTTTGCTGCCACCTTAGCAATCGGG
>CBFHVP010000184.1:0-1649 GCA_965659315.1 uncultured Porticoccaceae bacterium
TAAGCTAGGCTTTGGTGCCGGCTTTATGACCAATGCAGAAACTGATGGCTCGGCTATTAGCAGTGAAGGCGCCGGACCCGCGGGGCAGACTGCGTCCTTAATCGGTTCTATTTCCGCCATGGTGACGGAGGTGTTGGCCAATGGCAATTTAGTGATTGTCGGTGAAAAACAGTTAGCGCTTACCGAGGGCACCGAATTTATTCAGGTTAAAGGCATTATCCGGCCAGCGGATATTCAGCCTGACAACACTATTTTGTCGCAGCGTATTGCCCATGCCCAGATTTCCTATCGTGGCACGGGTCAGTTAGCGCGCGCCTCTAATACATCTTGGGGCACTGGATTGCTCTATAAATTCTGGCCGTTCTAAGCGGTATCAGGAGACAGAACTATGTTAAAAATAAAAACCTTCATTTTGTTGCTCGGGCTTGCTAGTACATCGATTAGCAATGCCGACCGGATTAAAGATCTTACCGATGTAGCGGGGGTGCGCTCCAACAAACTGGTTGGTTTTGGTTTGGTGGTTGGTTTGCAGGGCTCGGGTGATGGCAAAGACTTACCGCTGACCGCTCAGGGTCTAAAAACCATGCTATCGGGCTTGGGTGTGAGTGTCGATGGCCCAGTCAGTGATTTTGATCTCGGTGATCAAATGGCTGATTTGGCAGCACAGAACGCCAAGAAAGAAATGAAAGTGGAAAATGTCGCCGCGGTGATGGTCACGGCAGAATTGCCGCCCTTCGCTAAACCTGGCCAGAAAATTGATATCAATGTTTCCGCCATTGGTGTGGCTGAGTCCTTGCGTGGTGGCACCTTGATTATGACCCAATTGCGCGGTGTTGATGGCCAGACCTACGCACTGGCTCAAGGCGCCATGACGGTAACAGGTATCACCACAGACGCCGCGGGCAGTAGTATTCAAATAGGTGTTCCAACCTCTGGTCGTATTCCAGGTGGAGCAACGGTAGAGCGAATGGTTGATACGCCGTTCGACTCCGCAGACCATATTGTTATCAATGTCAGAGATAATGATTTTTCGACCACAAACGCCATTACTGAAGCGATTAATCTTGCCTTTGGAGCTGGCGTTGCTCGTGCCATAGATGGGGTCTCTGTGGCTGTTACGGCCCCTGCAGACACTTCCCAGCGAGTGGCCTTCTTAAGCATGATAGAAAATCTTGATGTTAAGCCAGGTGAGCCACCAGCTCGCGTGGTCATCAACTCTAGAACTGGAACCGCAGTGATAAACCGCAGCGTTAAAGTCACTGCTGTTGCGGTGACTCATGGCACTATTTCAGTCAGCATATCTGCGACCAATGAAATTAGTCAGCCCGATCCCTTTAGTGGGGGTGTAACGGCTGAAGTGCAGAATGCCGATATCATGGTTGTCGAGCCAAAAAATCCGATGTTTTTATTCCAGCCTGGCGTCGATCTTAGAGAAATTGTTGATGCGGTGAATCAGGTTGGCGCATCTCCCTCTTCATTAATTGCCATTTTAGAAGCATTAAAAAGCTCCGGCAGTTTGCGTGCTGAGTTAGTGGTGATCTAAATGTCGGACCTCAACTTGTCAGCCAAAAGTTATCTTGATTTCGCCGGTCTCGGTGAGTTGCGCTCGCGCGCCAAAAATAATCAGCAACAGGCTGCACAAGAAGTCG
>CBFHVP010000185.1:0-1634 GCA_965659315.1 uncultured Porticoccaceae bacterium
CACAGCTTTGGGCGATGGGCCAAGTACATCCTCTGGTGGCGGATCTGGTTGACGAAATATACGCAGAGTACATACAGATACTTGAGGATTTGCTGGTGAAGAGAGGAAGTACCGCACCTCATGCGGAAGCGCTTTGTCTCCTGTCTTTGGTGGAGGGGTCAACGCTCTTTATTGGTTCCGGTAGACGATGGGAAGAAGACTCGCCCGCGGTTCTGGAGAAAATTTATGCGTTCGTTGACTCTGTGTACGGAGATGACGCCTAGAAACGTTACGCTGCATTATGCAATTGGCTTGATATTAAACGTCGACTCGATATCTTGAGTCACATACTACCCTCGCTACTGTGATTATTCTTGATTCGATAAGCTTATTATTCCTATCTCGTTGGCGGCGGTCTTTAAGGCAAGTAAGTCGCTTGTTTTAGCTCAGATTTGTGCGCTTATTTCATTCTTAATGAGTCTTTTCGTTTGTCATCTAGCTACTAACCTAACGTCTAATCAGTGATCTTTCAGTCTACGTTAGTAGCCTTTCAGTTTATTGGCGAGCATATTTTTTAACTGCGTCGGCATAAAGTAATCAATCCAATAGCCTTTTCGGCAAAATCACTTCAAGCCAAATTGTTTTCTCTGCAGGTACTTTACATGTCATTCGACATGCTCTAGCATAGATAATCTAGGGCTAACGACAGTTATGCATGAGTTTTTAGCGCAAACGTCTTAATGGCGTTTTAGTGGCTTATGCGAAGTATCTTAATAATTAATTCGGGGACAACCATGACTATTTCTACTGCACTGAATGACAAAATTAATAGGCTAGGCTTCTGGTCTGCTGTTGTTGTGATTGTCACGGCAGTTATTTCAGCATTTTTTCCATTGGATGCGCCAGGTGGTTATACCGCCGAGCATGCCGACCGTGTGGCTTGGTTAAGCAATAATAGTGATGTATTTATTGCTGCTTGGGTAAATCAAATTGTGGCTATGCTGAGCCTGTCGGGTGTGTTTTTTGCTATCGCTTGGCGCATAGGTAGCAGCAATCCATTAAGAGCCATTGTTGCGGCTATGGTAGTGCTGATGTCAGTAATGGCGTTTATTATTCCCAAATTTATCGCCGTGTGGACCATCCCCATTCTTGCTAACACCATTGCAACCGGCGCGGTAGGTGCTGAGCTAGCTGATCCGTTACTAAGAATTTTAAATGTATCAGTGCCTTTTTCTCTGTATACCTCTTTTGATTATTTAGGTTTTTGGCTGTACTCATTGTTTGCCCTTCTCGTTGCAGTACCATTGTTTAGTGCCCCTCTGGCAACAAAAATTTCATCGGTGGCCTTTGGCCTATTCGGCATTATTTATCAGTTATCACTGTTGGCATTATGGACAGGTGAAATCACTGCGACGGATATAGAGGGTGCTTTTTTAGGTCCCTCTGTATTGCTCGTGGTGGCGATTATTGCCATGGCCTATCAGTTTAAACAAACAATGTCCGTCAAATAGTTAACAGATAATTAGCGCTCTCAGTGCGACATCTAAATGCATTCAGAGTTATAAAAATAAGGAGTTGCTACTATGCTTAGTTCAATCGGTGGTATCCCAGGCGCGGCGGCACAGCGTTTTGGCGATAAGACTGCCCTAGTTTTG
>CBFHVP010000186.1:0-1590 GCA_965659315.1 uncultured Porticoccaceae bacterium
ATTCGGGTGCCTTTGACCCCTTTGAGGATATTTGTGCTAACGCCAATGCTGCTGGCGCCTGGGTCCATATTGATGGCGCTTTTGGTCTTTGGGCCGCAGGTACAGAGCGGCTTAAGCATCTTTGCCAAGGTATCGAAAAAGCGCAGTCTTGGTCGGTGGACGGCCACAAAACCCTCAACACACCTTACGACAGCGGTATTTTGCTCTGTGCGGATAGACAGGCGCTGGTAACTGCACTTCAGGCCTCAGGTGCCTATCTAACCCAGAGCTTTGGCGACAAGCGCGACGGCATGCTTTATACCCCAGAAATGTCACGTCGGGCACGTGCTGTTGAACTGTGGGCGGCGCTTAAATACCTTGGCAAATCGGGGGTCGATGAACTGGTTTATGGCCTCAATGAACGGGCCGTGCAGTTTGCTGAGGAGTTGGTTACGGCCGGCTTTAACATTCTCAATGATGTTGTCTTTAATCAGGTTATTGTGTCCCCGAGCGATGATGACCAGATAACTCAGCTTATCTTGGAGCATATTCAGGCATCTGGCGAATGCTGGGTGGGCAGCTCTATGTGGCAGGGTAAAAAAGTTATTCGTATCAGTGTCTGCTCTTGGGTAACCAGCGCAGAGGATATCAGCCGTTCTGTCACAGCGTTTATTGCGGCCAGAGCGGCTACTTGCGCAAAATAATCACGTCATCACCCATATACTCTGGGCTGGCGCCCCAAACCTCGGCTAGATAGCTAAAAGTTGCTTGCGAAAAAAAACTGATATGAGTGGGGTCATTTTTATAATGCCAACTGGCAAATGACGTTCTATCAATCACCTGCTTAGTCATAATACCCAATAGCCCACCGGGTTTAATTAGCCGCCATAGCCGGTCTAGTTCGAAACCGGGTCGGCTAAGGTGCTCCACTACTTCAGTGGCAGTAATAAAATCATAGTTGCGATTGAGCAGTGCATGATTATTCGCATAGAACGGATCGAACAATGCCACCTGATGACCCGCCTCCTCTAGCATCAGAGATAGCGTAGGGCCAGGACCACAGCCAAAATCTAGCCCATCAGAGGGAACCGAGAGTACGCCCAGTAAGGGTGTTGCCAAGCGGTCTAAAAATCGGCGATAACCAAGATCATTGGGGCGGTTCTGATGAAGGTCGTAGACTGCTTTTTCCTCTGCCGTCGACAGCTGATATTGCTCTGCCACAAAGACCAGCTGACATACCTCGCATTGCTGATAGGCTCGCTGACTATCGCTATGGTAATGGCTGATATTGTTATCGCTGCACAGCGGGCAGATCAAACTAGTCTGACACATATTATCGATGTCTGTATCGGTACTCGGTGTGGCAATGTAGCATATCCCTTTCACTTAAGAGCTAATTGCTGAATGGATTTTCCGCGGCTCAGCAGTGTTTGCCTAAAAAGCCATAATAATCTTGCCCGATATGACACTTACGCATTGACGCAAACCGGCATGCTCAGTATTATGCGCGCTCTCGAAAGAGACCGCATGGAGACACATTCGGGGATTAGCGCAGTCTGGTAGCGCGCCTGCTTTGGGAGCAGGATGTCGGGGGTTCAAATCCCTCATCCC
>CBFHVP010000187.1:0-1491 GCA_965659315.1 uncultured Porticoccaceae bacterium
AGGTCATGCCTGCATGTTGATTAAGACGCTCGATCAGCAGATCGCCCATAGCGGTGGCGGGTGTCCAAAAACCACCGGCTTTATCCTCTTTAGCTAGGTCAAAGGCGAGGCAGAGAGCGGATTGTGCGAGCATTTTGGCGGTACAGCCATAGCCTGGATCACGGTCACCAGTAACCTGCACGCTAAGCTGTTGCCCCTTTTTATTGGTGCCAAGTAACCGGATATCGAAGTAACCATTAAGCTGATCCTGCAGGCTGGGGCCCTCGCCTGGTTTAGGTAGCACAAATTTGTTCATAAGATTGCGCAGGGGATCAAGGATCATACTGCCAGCAAAAGCACCTAACGCCGCAGTTAGGGCGAAGGCTTTGACACGACCCTTGGCGCCATCACCGGTCAGCATCGCCTCGCCATAACTAAAGTCTTTGCCATAAGCCATTTTTAGTAATGCGTTAGAGCGCAGTACCACCCTTGAGTTAATGGCCTCCATCACAAAAGGGCCAGTCCAGCTGTTAAAGTCGCTGTCGTAGGCTGGGCCTTTAAGGCTGTGTTGGCGAATACTGTATTTGTGCTTTTCAGGGCAAAGAATATAGGGGTTGCCCATGGCTTTGCGCACCTCGGGATCGGCTTTTGCCGCAATAATCATTTCGCCCATACTGGCGATGGTACCTCCAGAGGCGCCGCCTTTCATGGCCTTAACACGCAGTTTTACCGAATTAAAATAGCTGCCGAATTGCTGTTTACCATGTTGCTGTAGAAAGTGTGTGCCAAGATCTGAGGGTATTGAATCGAAACCGCAGCAGTTGACTATACGTGCGCCAGACTTTTTCGCCGCCTTCTCATATTTGACGATCATCTGTTTAATCCAGTAGGCCTCGCCGGTCAAATCACAGTAATCATTGCCATTTTTAACGCAGGCAGCAATCAGTGCCTCGCCGTAACGGATATAGGGGCCCACGGTGGAAACAATGACACGGGACTTGCCACACATGGTATCGAGGGCCTCAGAATCATGAGAATCGGCCACCATAATCGGTAACTTCGCGGCTTTTTCACCGAGACTATCGCGCAGTTCATTGAGTTTGGCCTCTGAGCGGCCAGCGATTGCCCATTTTACTTTACGGGTTAAGCCAATATGTTCGAACAGATATTCGGTAAGAATTTGGCCGACAAAGCTGGTGGCGCCGAAGATAACAAGATCAAATTTTTTAGTAGCCATTACTGGTGTTTTTCCTTGGAGTGCTGATTTATAGTTGGCGTCATACGATTTTGGAGACTGAGCTTTTGAAGCATCCCGTGCTGTATTCTTTTCGCCGTTGCCCCTATGCCATGCGAGCTCGAATGACACTGCTATACGTGAGTATAACGGTTGAAATCAGAGAAGTCTTTCTCGGTAATAAACCGCAGGCCATGCTTGAGTTATCTGCTAAGGGAACGGTGCCAGTTTTGCTTGACGGTGATCTGATCCTTGATGAGAGTGTGGATATTATGCTG
>CBFHVP010000188.1:0-1465 GCA_965659315.1 uncultured Porticoccaceae bacterium
AGTGGCGCCAAGGCATCGAGCCATTCCTCTGAGGCGCGATTGGTATAGAGTTCGCGCTCCTCAACCTCAGCCGCCTGACGAATCTTTTGCTTAATCTCTTGATCCTGAACAACGACAAAGTGCCAGGGTTGCATATTAGCGCCACTTGGGGCGGAACCCGCCGCTAGAATGGCATTCTCTAACACTGACTGGGGAATTGATTGATCTGAAAAATCGCGTACGGATCGACGCCGAGCCATTAACTTAAAGAAATCCCGAGCCGACTGTTCCATCGCCTCCTGTTCCTGAACAGAGAATTGCAAGGGGATAAACCCATCTGATTTAGCCATAATCACATTGTCTAATATCAATATTGATGTTGCTTAGGGTAACCTAGCTAAATGGATTAGCCAACTTGAGCAATAGCGGTCTCGACACCTTGACCTACCTGCTCTAGCGCCAACAAGCGTTTTTTTAACGGCAACCCGCCGGCATAGCCACCCAAGCCACCATTGGCAGCAATAACTCGATGACAAGGAATTATCAGCATTAACGCATTGGCGGCATTGGCCGTCGCCACAGCGCGAACGGCACTATCTCGACCAATCTGCGAGGCCAGTTCGGTATAACTGCAGGTAGCACCATAAGGCAAGCGTCTCAATGCACTCCAAACCGATTTTTGGAAGTCGCTACCCACCATCAACAATGGCAGATCGAATTGACGCCTGCCCGCCAACAAGTACTCATCAATTTGCTGTCGAGCTGCCTGCAGTAGCGTATTATCCTGCTCGATAAACTCAGCCTGCAGACCCTGCCGTAGTCGTCGATCAACCGCCGCACGCATCTTGCGATACCTAAAATCCATCAAACACAGCTGATTCTCAAAACAACCCATAATGAAATCGGTGTTGTTACTGCGATGGAATTGAATATGGATTTGATTCATAGCCACTGCCAATGAAAATCAACATGCACTTGATGAGCGAACGAGGCCCAGAGTCTGCCAAGCACGCCTGAGCAACTATCGGTCGGCATGGTTTGCTTGTTGCAATTTCATAAGGGCTTGCACCGCAAGTAACGCGACGGGGGAAAGACCAATATCAGTTTCCTCAGACTCTTGGATAAGCACATTTTTCATTGCTGGCGACCAAAATCTTTGTACATGCTGAGCCACTTGATCAGCCACCATAGCATCAGAACCATTAGCACGCATATTTAGCGCAATCTGATTAACCATTTTTACCAAGCGATCTAATGCTGACTGTGACATGCTGTCTCTCTCAATTAATTCTTTGGCCATGGGCATAAACCACATGCCGACCTGCTCTGCTAAAGCCTACTAATGTTAATCCGGCTGTCTCGGCCAACTCTATGGCCAGAGATGTCGGTGCCGACACTGCCGCCAACAATGGAATATTAGCACTGGCGGTTTTCGCCACCATTTCATAACTGGCTCTGCTAGTCACCAGCACAAAGCCTTCATCTG
>CBFHVP010000189.1:0-1085 GCA_965659315.1 uncultured Porticoccaceae bacterium
GAAATGGGTGTGATGGTTTATGCGGCTGACAACGGTTATCTTCAGTCTGTAGAAGTGAACAAGATTGGTGATTTTGAGGCCGCATTGCTTGCCTATATGAAAGCTGAGCACGGCGACCTTATGGATCAAATCAATCAGTCAGGGGATTACAACGACGATATTGGCGCGGGCTTTAAAGCCGCACTCGATAAGTTTGTTGCAACTCAAACCTGGTAAGTTAGCGAAATCGGACAGGCATAAAACATGGCAGTCGGAAAAGAAGTTAAAACCAAAATTGCTAGTATTGGTAGCACGCAGAAAATCACTAGCGCGATGGAAATGGTCGCGGCGAGTAAAATGCGTCGAGCACAGGATCGCATGGCATTAGGTAAACCCTATGCCCAACGTATCCGTGATGTTGTAGGCCATATTGCTAATGCTGTTTCTGAATACCATCACCCGTATTTGCAAGAACGTGAAGTGACCCGCGTTGCCTATGTTGTTATCTCCACCGATCGAGGTCTTTGCGGTGGACTTAATATTAACCTGTTTAAAGCGGCGCTGAAATCCATGAAAGCCTGGTCTGACCAAGGCGTTGAGGTTGATATTTGTGTTATCGGCAATAAGGCAGCCAGTTTCTTTGGTACCGTTGGTGGCAATATTGTTGCGGCGGTAAAAGATGTCGGTGATGAGCCCAATGCGGCAGATCTAATTGGTGGCGTTAAGGTGATGTTGGATGCCTTTGATGAGGGCCGTATCGATAAATTGTTTGTGGTCAGCAATGAGTTCGTCAACACCATGACTCAAGCGCCAACGGTTGAACAATTGCTCCCCTTGGCAGCTACCAGTGATGGCAACCTTAAGCATCATTGGGATTACATCTACGAACCCGATGCCCAAGAGCTGTTGGATGGCCTGCTCGTTCGCTATATCGAATCGCAGGTTTTCCAGGGTGTGGTAGAAAATAAGGCCTGTGAACAGGCAGCGCGAATGTTAGCGATGAAAAATGCCACCGATAACGCCGGTGACATGATTGATGAATTACAACTGCTTTATAACAAAGCGCGTCAGGCAGCGATGACCCAAGAGCTGTCAGAAATTGTTAG